>JANQKO010000529.1 GCA_028281075.1 Alphaproteobacteria bacterium
CCGGTGTATTGACCACAGAGGCACCGAGGCACGGAGAACAAATGGGCTGATGGCGCTTCGCGCCAACCAACGTCATTTTGTTCTCTGTGCCCTCGGTGCCTCTGTGGTGATCTCGCCTTTTTCAGCCGGGTCGCGTCGCGGCGGCGGCAAGGCCGTGGCGGTCACCGCCAAGGAACCGAGGTCACGTCGAAATCAAATGGCGGACGTCGAGCCGGGCTCTCAGTGCACCGCGCCGAGCGGGGTTTGGCTTTGAAACTGCTCGACGGCCGTCATGACCTGCAGCCAGAGATGCCAGGAATCCAGGTCGCCGGCATTGAACGATTCATCGGACAGCTCGGCGGCCCTGATGACCGCGCCGTCGCCGTGCGCGTCAATCAGGGGAATGGCCAGACGCCAGACGTCGGCATGGCTTATCGGGCTGTCAGCGTGCGATCCCGAGCGCCGACCGGGCATGTTGTCGGCGCCTTTTACCTGGCGGCCTCGGGGAGTGCTCTTCATTGGACCGTTCGGTGACAGGCAGAGATCTTCGTCGTCTCTGAGCGTGATGGCTGTCGCGGGACGCGGAATCACAGCCAAGGTCGCCTATCTCGCCATAGGTTTGTTAATGAACCGTAAATAGAGCGGTGGTTTCATCTCTCGATTTTAAATATCGAGGGCCGTTTTTGTTTTTGGTTGTGTGTTTTTGGCGGAAAACTTCCGTCAACCACCCGAACGGCATGACTGGTGAAACATCACATACAACGCCGTCGCCATCCGGTCGGATCGCCCATGCGGAACAGGCCGGCAACCGGCGTTCGATCCCGCGGTTACGGGCTCAGATAATTTCAAGCGAATCCGCCATTGGACCCTTGTGGCCCATGCGGACCGACAGACGAACACGCTGGTCCGGCGCCAGCGTGACAAGGCCGGCGCGTTCCAGGGTCCGGCCGGACACGAATATGTCCTTGCTGCCGTCATCCGGCGTCACGAAGCCAAATCCTCTCTCTGAACTGAAGAACTTGACCTTGCCCTCGACGGTCTGGTTGCCGTGGTTCGCGCCCGCCGACTGGACCGGCGTATCCGGCATCGAGGTAATACTGTGGATGACCGCGACCTGGGGGCCGCGGCGGCCTTCCGACAGGTCGCAGATGATCGATGCCCCCGGCGGCAGCGTGGCGTGTCCCGATCGCTCAACCACCGAAATGTGCAGAAACGCGTCCGGCGATCCGTCCGCCGGCTGCACAAACCCGAACCCCTTTGTTGGATTGAACCATTTTACGACCGCACTAATGTTGTGCTGTGTAATTTCAGGCTCGCTGAAATTGCGCCCGTCTGTCATTTTTCGTGAGGCTCCGGAACAAAGTGATCGCTAACCGTCCCTAATTCGGCAAACACCCCCCTTGCGCGCAGGGCAATGCCTCTTCGAACTCAAGACCCTTGCATTGGGTCGAATGTGCAGATCGGACACCTCGATCCGCTTTGTCGCTCCTGTTCTTCGGGGAAATGCCGCCGATGAAAAAGTCGCGGAAACAGAGTTTAGCATAGCTTTTCTCGGAGATTATAGAATTGTTTCGCCGCTATTAGGGCCCCCGGGGGTGATTGCTGACATGCCGGGGGCCGTGGTGGATCGACGTCTGTCGGACGGCAGGTCCTGTTCGTGTCCGTTTGAAAATGCCGTTGCCGGCCCGCTTCCCCACCCGGCCACCCAATTCAGGATACGCTCGTTGGCTGGCCGGGTGGGGGAGCGGGCCGGTGCCGCCGAGAAAATGGGCTGGCAGGACCATATTCAAACAGACTCTTAACGGGGCCAGGCCGGAACGGCGCCACGACCTAGCCGGGCGGATTCGGACCCGCTAGAGTGGGGACGTCGAGGTCGACGGGTCGATGCGAGGCAGGGACGATGACGATCAGAAGTGTTCTCGTGCTTGTCGAAGACGAGACGGCCGGGGTCCGGCGGGCCCTCGAGGACGGGTTCGAACTGGCGCGCCGTTTTTCGGCGCACGTGACCGGCCTGCATATCAAGAGCGAGCCGCTTACGAGCCTGCCCTACATCACCGAGGGCATGTCGCCGATGGCGGTCGAAGGGCTGGTCGATTCATTGCGTCAGCGCGACGTCGAACGCGCATCGCGCGCGCGCAGCGCCTTCGACGGCGTCGCGGACCGGTTCGGCTTTCCGCGCGAGGGAGCGACATCGGATGCGACGGTCCGCGCATCATGGGTCGAGGCGGCCGGCCCGGAGGGAATTGTCGTCAGCGAACGTGCCCGGCTGAGCGATCTGGTCGTGCTGTGCCACGCGATCGAGGACCAGACGGACAGCGCGCGCGAAATCCTGGATGCGACGCTGTTCGATTCCGGCGCGCCGGTCCTGCTGACGCCGGCGGCCGAACACGGCACGCCGGGTAGCCGGATCGGCATCGGCTGGAACAAGGGGACGCTGGCCGCGCGCGCCGTTCGCAACGCCCTGCCGTTTCTGGTGCAGGCCGATGACATCGTGATCTTTCAGATCGAGACCGGCGCCAAGAGCGGTCCGGCGGCGGAAGACCTGGCCGCGTTCCTCGCGCTTCACGGCGTTTCGACCGAGGTTCGCCGGTTGATTCCCGACCGCATGAGCGTTGCCGAGCGTCTGCTGACCGAAGCGGCGAAGGCGGAACTGGACCTGCTGGTGATGGGCGCCTATTCGCACAGCCGGCTCGCGCAGATGGTGCTGGGCGGCGTGACGCACGAAGTCCTGAGCCGCGCCGAATTGCCGATTCTGATGTCGCACTGAACGTCCGGCGCCGGCGGTTGAGCGCCGGCGGGTCAATATCTCGAACGCCCTCTCGGATAAAATCACTTGCGCTCCCGTGATCTGAATTTCATCGTACCGTCATTAAAACTTCACAGAACCCGATGACAAATCGGGTCGGGGCCTCGATCGTCGATGGAGGCCATTGCGCATTCAGTCAGGGAGGCGAAACCCCATGAAACACGGATGGATCGGTTTTGGCGCCGCGGTCGCGTTGATCGGGTTCGGTGCCGCACAGGCGCAGGCAGCCGTCGAGGTGCAGTGGTGGCATGCCATGGGCGGCCGTTTGGGCGAAAAGGTCAATGCGATCGCCGAAGGCTTCAACGCCTCGCAGGCCGACTACAAGGTCGTCCCGGTCTACAAGGGCAACTATACCGAGACGATGACGGGCGCCATCGCCGCGTTCCGGGCCAAACAGCACCCCCATATCGTGCAGGTGTTCGAGGTCGGCACGGCGACAATGATGGCCGCCAAGGGGGCGATCTATCCGGTCTACGAGCTGATGGCCGATTCCGGCGAGGCCTTTGATCCGGGCGCCTACCTGCCGTCCGTGACGGGCTATTACACCGATACCGACGGCAACATGCTGTCGATGCCGTTCAACAGCTCGACGCCCGTCCTGTACTACAACAAGGACGCGTTCAAGAAGGCGGGCCTGGATCCGAGCACGCCGCCGGCGACCTGGCCGGCCATGGGCGAGGCCGCGAAGAAGCTGCAGGCGGCCGGCTATGCCTGCGGCTTCACCACGGGCTGGCAGTCCTGGGTGCAGCTCGAGAATTTCAGCGCCTGGCACAACGTGCCGTTCGCGTCCGAGTCGAACGGCTTCGCCGGCCTGAATACGGAGCTGACGTTCAACAGCCCGTTGCACGTGACCCATATCGGGCAGCTCGCCGAATGGCAGAAGTCGAAGATCTTCGACTATGGCGGCCGGCGTTCCGACAGCGCGCCGAAGTTCTATAACCAGGAATGCGCGATGTATATGAACTCGTCGGCCGCCTATGCCGGCGTCAGTTCCAATACCAAGGATTTCGAGTTCGGCGTCGGCAAGCTGCCCTACTGGCCGGGCGCGGACGGCGCGCCGCAGAATTCGATCATCGGCGGCGCCACGCTGTGGGTGCTGGCCGGACACGATGCGTCGGAATACAAGGGCGTGGCGAAGTTCTTCGCCTACCTGTCGTCGGCCGAGGTGCAGGCCGACTGGCACCAGTTCACCGGCTACCTGCCGATCACCACCGCGGCCGCCGATCTGACCCGTGAACAGGGTTTCTACGACAAGAACCCGGGCACGGACACGGCCATCAAGCAGATGACGAACAAGGCGCCGACGGCCAATTCGAAGGGGCTTCGGCTCGGCAACTTCGTGCAGATCCGGGACGTTATCAACGAAGAGCTGGAGGCCATCTGGTCCGGCCAGAAATCGGCCCAGGAAGGCCTCGATGACGCGGTCGCGCGCGGCAATAAGCTGCTGCGGTCGTTCGAGAAAGCGAATATGTAGCTGAACGAGATGCGGTCGCCGGTCCGGGACCGGCCGGGAGCGTCGCGCTTGTCGACGATCCCGCCGAACCGGGCCGGCAAGCCGGCATGAAAAAGCGCATCGTTTTCAATCATCGGGTTCTGCCCTACGCGCTGCTCGCGCCGCAGATCCTGATCACCATCGTCTTCTTCATCTGGCCGGCCTCGCAGGCGCTCTACCAGGCGTTGCTGATCCAGGACGCCTTCGGCCTGTCGACCCAGTTCGTCTGGTTCGAGAACTTCTCCGAGCTGATCGACGACGAGTTCTATCTCAACTCGTTCCAGGTGACCGTCGTGTTCTCGGCGGCGACGGCATTCCTGGCGATGTCGGCCGCGCTCCTGCTCGCGGTGATGGCCGACCGGATCATCAAGGGGGCAACGGGCTACAAGACGCTGCTGATCTGGCCCTATGCCGTGGCGCCCGCCGTCGCCGGCGTCCTGTGGTGGTTCCTGTTCAACCCCTCGATCGGCGTCGCCGCCTATATCCTGCGGGTATTCGGATACGACTGGAACCATACGCTGGACGGGGGCGACGCGATGATACTCATCATCGTCGCGGCGGCCTGGAAGCAGATCAGCTACAATTTCCTGTTCTTTCTCGCCGGCCTGCAGGCCATCCCCAAATCGCTGATCGAGGCGGCGGCCATCGACGGCGCCTCACCGCGCAAGCGCTTCTGGACGATCGTCTTTCCCCTGCTCTCGCCGACCACGTTCTTCCTGCTGGTGGTCAACGTGGTCTACGCCTTCTTCGACACCTTCGGCATCGTGCACGCGACCACCAGCGGCGGACCGGCGAAAGCGACGGAGATCATGGTCTACAAGGTTTTCAACGACGGCTTCGTCGCCCTGGATCTTGGCGGTTCCGCGGCGCAGTCGGTCATCCTGATGCTGATCGTCATCACGTTGACCGTGGTCCAGTTCCGCTACATCGAACGGCGGGTCGAATACTGATGGTCGAGAACCGGCGGTACCTCACCTACGTGGCGCACGCGACCCTGATCCTGGGCATCGTGATCGTCGCCTTTCCGATCTGGGTGACCTTCGTCGCCTCCACGCACGAGCCCCAGGACCTGCTGACGTCGCCGGTGCCGATCTGGCCGGGCGGTGCCTTCCTCGAAAACTACCGCCAGGTCCTGGGCGTCGGGCTGGAGGCCGCCGGCGGCGTCCCCGTCGGCACGATGATGTTCAACAGCCTGGTCATGGCCCTGGCCATCACCATCGGCAAGATCGCGATTTCCATCATCGCCGCCTACGCCATCGTCTATTTCGATTTCCCGTTCCGCATGACGGCGTTCTGGCTGATCTTCGTGACGCTGATGCTGCCGGTCGAGGTGCGCATCCTGCCGACCTTCAAGGTCGTCGCCGATCTCGGCATGCTGAACAGCTATGTCGGCCTGTCGGTCCCGCTGATCGCGAGCGCGACGGCGACGTTCCTGTTCCGGCAGTTCTTCCTGACCGTTCCCGACGAGTTGATGGAGGCGGCGCGTATCGACGGCGCCGGGCCGATCAAGTTTTTCCGCGACGTGCTGCTGCCGCTGTCGCGCACCAACATCGCGGCGCTCTTCGTCATCCTGTTCATCTTCGGCTGGAACCAGTATCTCTGGCCGCTCCTGATCACCACGGACGAGTCGTTCTATACAATCGTCATGGGCATTCAGCGCATGGTGACGGTCGCCGACGCCGAGCCGCAATGGCACCTGGTCATGGCGACGACGATGCTGGCGATGCTGCCGCCGGTGGTCGTCGTGATCTGCATGCAGCAGCTCTTCGTCAAAGGTCTGGTCGAAGTCGAAAAATGACAAACCGGGAGGCATGGCGGGCTCATGGCTGACGTCCAACTGCGCGGGGTAAAGAAGGACTATCCCGGCGGCTTTCGCGCCATTCACGGCATCGACATGCATATCGGCGACGGCGAGTTCATCGTCATCGTGGGGCCGTCGGGATGCGGGAAATCGACCCTGATGCGGATGGTCGCCGGCCTGGAACGCGTGACCGAGGGCGATATCCTGATCGGCGAACGCGTGGTGAACGAGGTCGAGCCGGCCGACCGGAACATCGCCATGGTGTTCCAGAACTACGCGCTCTATCCGCACATGACGGTGTTCGACAACATGGCCTACGGGCTGCGCAATCGCCGGACGCCCAAGGCCGAGATCGAAAAGCGGGTCGCGGCGGCGGCGGAGATCCTCGAACTGCAGGGGCTGCTGGACCGGCGGCCGCGCCAGCTCTCCGGCGGCCAGCGCCAGCGGGTGGCCATGGGCCGCGCCATCGTGCGGGAGCCGTCGGTGTTCCTGTTCGACGAACCGTTGTCGAACCTGGACGCCAAGCTGCGCGTACAGATGCGGCTGGAGATCCGCAAGCTGCATCAGGCGCTGGGCGTGACCAGCATCTATGTCACCCATGACCAGGTCGAGGCCATGACCTTGGCCGACCGCCTGGTGGTGATGAATGCCGGCATCGCCGAGCAGATCGGCACGCCGATGCAGGTCTATCGCCAGCCGGCAACGACCTACGTGGCCGGGTTCATCGGCTCGCCGGCGATGAACTTCATCGCCGCGCGTCTCGGTCCCGACGGTGCCGACATCGAGTTGCCGGCGGGCGGGCGATTGCCGATGTCGAACGGCGCGCTGGCGTCGCAGGCCGGCCGGGAGGTCACGCTGGGTATCCGCCCCGAACATCTGACCGTTTCGGGCGCTGGCGACGGCGTGGTTTCGCTCAACGTGGAGCTGATCGAGCAGCTCGGCGCCGATCTTCTCGTGCACGGCCATTTCGGCGGCGACCGGACGGACATCACGCTGCGGCTGGCCGGCGCCACGCCGGTGAGCGCCGGCGACGTGCTGCCGCTCGGGGTGGCGCCCGAGAGCCTGCATCTGTTCGACCGCGAGAACGGACGGCGACTGGAAACCGCCGCGCCATCGGACGTGCCGATGTGACGCGCCGCGCGCCCGCCGGCCGCGCGTCCATCGCGATTGACAGGTGGCGACGCAGAACATATGACAAACGTCGCGGACGCCTGTTTCACGCCCACGCATTGGACGGACAGGCGTTTTTCGTTTGTCCGTTTGGTGATCGAGGGGGAGGTCAATCGAATGCCGTTGACCGCGATTCGTGAATTTCTCAGGCACGAGTCGGCCAGCGGACTGATCCTCGTCGCGGCGGCGATCCTGGCGCTGATTCTGGACAACTCGCCGCTGGCCTGGCTTTACGACAGCCTGCTGGCGACGCCCATGGCCGTGCAGATCGGCCAGTTCGAGATCCACAAACCCTTGCTGCTCTGGATCAACGACGGCCTCATGGCCGTGTTCTTCTTCCTCGTCGGTCTTGAGATCAAGCGCGAGGTCCTGGAAGGCGAGCTGTCGTCGCGGGCCCAGATCGCCCTGCCCGGCATGGCGGCGGTCGGCGGCATGGCATTGCCGGCGATGATCTACGCGGCGATCAACTGGGGCGACGATGTGGCCCTTCGCGGCTGGGCGATTCCGGCGGCGACCGATATCGCGTTCGCGCTCGGTATCCTGTCGCTTGTCGGCGCGCGCGTGCCGATTGCCTTGAAGATCTTTCTTCTGGCGCTGGCGATTCTGGATGACCTCGGCGCCATCGTCATTATCGCGCTGTTCTATACGGCCGACCTGTCGACCGAGGCGCTGGCGCTGAGCGGTATCTGTCTGGTTGCCCTTGTCGTCATCAACCGCCTGGGGGTCATGCGGGTCGCGCCCTATATCCTGATCGGGGCCGTCATGTGGGTCTGCGTCCTGAAATCGGGCGTGCACGCGACGCTGGCGGGCGTCGCCCTCGCCATGGCGATCCCGCTGCGTGCCAGAGGGCGGGCCGGTGTCGCGCCGCTGCGCGGCCTCGAGCACATGTTGCATCCCTGGGTCGCCTATCTGGTCCTGCCCGCCTTCGCCTTCGCGAATGCCGGCGTCTCGTTGTCCGGACTGTCGTTCGCCAGCCTGCTGGCGCCGGTGCCGCTGGGCATTGCCGCCGGCCTGTTCTTCGGCAAGCAGATCGGCATCCTTGGCTTTGTCAGGGCCGCGGTATGGCTCGGACTCTGCCGCCTGCCGACCGGGGTCACCTGGCTGCAGCTTTACGGCGTTTCGCTGCTGGCGGGCATCGGCTTCACCATGAGCCTGTTCATCGGCACGCTGGCCTTCGAGGATCCGGCCTTCGCGACCGATGTCCGGCTCGGCGTGCTGGGCGGCTCGACATGCGCCGGCGTGCTCGGCTATCTGGTGCTCCGCTTCGCCACCCGGCCCGGCCTCGCCGGCAAACTCGCCGAGGCGAACGCGGTCCGCGAAGCCGGCGCGAACCCGCATTGATGCATGGAGACGGTTTGAATACGGGCCCGTCGGCCGGTTTTCACGGCCTCTCAGGTGCTCGATGGCGTGCCGGATGGCATCGTCGTATCGATGCCGGTCGGATACCTGATCGTCGCTCGGCTTTCGGCATCCCGTGCCGATCTCGTTTTCCAGGATGTCGCGCAAATCCTGAAGCGCGTCGAGCGTGGCTTGCAGCATGGTCGTCGCCGGGCGTTACCGGGCTTCGGCGCAGGGACCCGCCTGATAGCTCAATCGGCATCCGCCGTCGGCCATGGCCTCGGCGATGGTCTGCACCAACGCCCGCGACTGCGGCTGAGACGCGCGCGGCAGCAGCCAGGCGAGGTGAAGGGCGGCCCGGCCGGGGATCGCCCACTGCGCGGCCGCGATGGCCTGCAGGATCTGCCGCTCGTCGGCGGTCACGTGGGCGGCGCAGGGCGGACCGAGCCTGAGCTGCCGGCGTCCGTGCCGCGCGAGCTGGTGCAGCAGCCGCCGCAAGGCGATGTGCGTCCGCGTGCCGCCGTTCTCGCCGACGGCATCGCGCAGGGTATGCACGACGACCCGCGTGTCGCCGCAGGCGAACGCGCATCGCCGTAAGGACCAGAGAAGAAGCCGCTCGCCATTTTCGAAGGCGGGCGGCACCGGCTCGGCTTGGGTCTGCAGCATGGGTTCGGCTTCCGTCGGCCTGGATCAATAACGCCATGATAATGCGAATGATTTGCAATCTCAAACAAGAAATGACATTCTGATCCCGCCGGTGTCCCGGGCCCCGCCGGCGGGGCAGGTCAACGAAAGGTGCGAGGTCATGCCGCCAAGCTATAGCGCGCTCAAGGTTCCTGAACTCGCGACCGCGGAGCAGTTCACCCTGTGGGCGATAAGGTCGTGGGTCGAGGCCTACAAGGCGTCGATGCCGATATGCGACCGGCTGGCGAAGGGGTTCGATCTGGCGGGCATGCCGGAGGGGCTGCCGACCCTGGACGAGATGCTGTCGGTCGTCGCCGCGTCGGCCTGCGTGCAGATCGACGTTCGCTGCGTACGTTGCCGGACGATCGGCGATGGCGAATGCGTGATGCTGAAGATCCTTGTCGCCGCGCAGGCGGGACGGCTGACCAGCGTCCGTGACGGTTTCGCGAGCTGGCTGCCGCCGGCGGCCGTGCGGGTGGCCGCGGACGCGGCACGCAGGTTTGCCGCCGTCCTATGGTCGGCCGGCATGGTCCTGCCGCCGCGGGAGGCGTTGCCCGTCGGCCCGCCGGTCATGGCCGCCAGCCATTATCCCGACCCCGGCCTTCGCCGGCGCCAGTAACGGGCGCGATCGGCCGGGGCCGTGAACCGTTTCATCAACCTGCCGACGCGCGCGCGGGCTGAACATGCACGTCGCGTTGCGGGAACGGGATGGTGATGCCGGCCGCGTCGAGCCGCTCCTTGGCGGCGCGGCGCAGGTCGAACAGCAGATCCCAGTAGTGGTCGCGGTGCGTCCAGCAGCGCATGTTCACGTTGACCGAACTGTCGGCCAGCGCCATGACCATGACCTGCGGCGGCGGCGCCGTCAGCACCCGCTCGTCCCCCGTCAGCACGTCCATCAGCACCGAGAAGGCCGTCTCGATGTCGTCGTCATAGCTGATGCCGACCTCATGATCGATGCGCCGTGTCGGCAGCCGTGAATAGTTCAGGATCTGCCGGCTCCAGAGCTGGGCGTTCGGCACCGAGCGGTAGACGCCGTCGAAGGTCTGCATCTCGGTCAGGAACAGGCCGACCTCGGTGACCGTGCCGGCGATGCCCTCGGCGTCGATATAGTCGCCGACGCGGAACGGCCGCAGGAACAGCAGCATGATGCCGGCGGCGATGTTCTGCAGTGTGCCCTGCAGCGCCAGGCCGATGGCGAGGCCGGCGGCGCCGAGCATGGCGATGATGCTTGCCGTCTGCACGCCGAACTGGGCCAGGACCGCGATGACGGTCAGCACCAGGACGACATAGCGCACGATGCTGCCGAGCAGCGGCTTCAAGGTCGCGTCGACCCGGGGCACGCGATCCAGCCCCCGCCGCACGGCCCGCCGCGCCCAGCCGGCGACGATCCAGCCGGCAACAAGGATCGCCAGGGCGCCGATCACCTCCAGGCCGTAGGTCACGGCGAGATCGGTCATCCGGGCAAGGGCCTGCTCGAACGGTATTTCCATTTCAGGCATGATCGCACATCCCGTCACTGTTCGCGGTTGGTCGGTTACGATTAACAACTAGCAGCTATCGCCGTCGTCGTGGCCGGGAATGGGCCGTCCGCATGGACTCCGGTCGGGCGCTGCGGCATCATCGGCGCGCCTTGATACGGGGTCCTGGGGGCGCTGCGTTTGAACGCGTTCGATTTCATCGTCATCGGCGGCGGCATGGCCGGCGCCTCGGCGGCCTACGAGCTGTCGGCGCGTGCCCGCGTCGTGCTGCTGGAGCGCGAGAGCCAGCCGGGCTACCACTCGACCGGCAGGTCGGCGGCGCTGTTCTCCGAGGCCTATGGGCCGCCGCAGGTGCGGGCGCTGTCGACCGGCGGCAAGCCGTTCTTCCTGGCGCCCCCCGACGGCTTCGCCGCGCACGACATTCTGACGCCGCGCGGCGCCATGTTTCTCGGCCGGCCGGACCAGGAACCGCAACTGGAACGCATTTTCGCGGAGTCGCGCCGGCTGGTCGAGACGATCCGGCGGATCGACGCGGCCGAGGCCCGGGCGCTGGTGCCGGTGCTGCGATCGGACTATGTCGGCGGCGGCGTGCTGGAGCCGGATGCCATGGATATCGACGTGCACGCGCTGCACCAGGGCTATCTCAGGGGCCTTCGCGCCCGCGGCGGCGGTGTCGTCACGGATGCCGAGGTCGTGGCGCTGACGAAAGCCGGCGCCGACTGGCGCGTCGAGACACGGGCCGGCGCATTCACCGCCCCCGTCGTCATCAACGCCGCCGGCGCCTGGGCCGACACGATCGGCGACATGGCCGGCGCCGGGGCCATCGGCCTGGTGCCCAAGCGGCGCACCGCGATCCTGTTCGACCCGCCCGACGGCGTCGACAGCGATTCCTGGCCGCTGGTCGTCGACGTCGACGAGAGCTTCTATTTCAAGCCGGACGCGGGCAAGCTGCTGGGATCGCCGGCCGACGAAACGCCGGTGCCGCCATGTGACGTGCAGCCCGAGGACATCGATGTCGCCATCGCCGTCGACCGCATCCAGACCGCGGCCGACCTGGCCATAGCGCGGATCGACCATCGCTGGGCCGGGTTGCGCTCGTTCGTGCCCGACAAGACACCGGTTGTCGGCTACGATGCCGAGGTCGCCGGTTTCTTCTGGCTGGCCGGACAGGGCGGCTATGGCATTCAGACCGCGCCGGGCCTGGGCCGGCTGGCGGCCGCGCTCGCCGCCGGCGGGGCCGCGCCCGCCGATCTCGCCGATCTCGGCCGCCACCGCGCTGTCGCCGGCGCGCATGTCATCGAGTTAAAACGGGAGGGAAGAGGTTTTGAAAGTCTTTATCGCGACGCTGGGTACCGAAACAAATACCTTCTCGCCGATCCCGACGGGGGCGGAGACGTTCGCGGAAACCATGCTGTTTCGTGGCGATGCCACGCAGCATGCCGCGACCCTGTTTTCCGAGCCGCTGCACGTCTGGCGGCGGATGACGGAAGAGCGCCAGGGTCAGGTGGCGGAAAGCGTCGCCGCCTTCGCGCAGCCCGCCGGCAAGACCATCCAGAAGGTCTACGAGGGCTTCCGCGACGAGATTTACGACGACCTGCGCCGGGCCATGCCGGTCGACATCGTGTTGCTGAACATGCACGGCGCCATGGTGTCGGAGGACTGCGACGACTGCGAGGGCGATCTGCTGGCGGGCGTGCGCGCCATTGTCGGCCCCGACGTGATTATCGGCGGCGAGCTCGATCTGCACTGCCACATCACCCGGCAGATGACGGATGCCGCCGACGTCCTGATCACCTTCAAGGAATATCCGCACGTCGACGCGCCGCAGCGGGCGGCGGAACTGTTCGAGATCTGCGCCGAGGCGGCGGCCGGACGGATCAAACCGGTGATCTCGGTGCACGATTGCCGCATGACCTCGATGTGGCGCACGCCGATCGAGCCCATGACCTCGTTCGTCGGCCAGATGCAGGCGCTCGAAGGCCAGGACGGCGTGCTCTCAGTCTCGTTCGGCCATGGCTTTCCCTGGGGCGACGTCGAGGATGTCGGCGCCAAGATGATGGTGATCACCGACGGCGATGCCGGGAAGGGCCAGGCGCTGGCCGCCGAGCTCGGCCAGAAGATCTGGGACCTGCGCTTCGAGACCGAAGGCGAGACGCTGGGCGTCGACGCCGCGCTCGACCGCGGGCTGGCGGTATCCGGTGGACCGGTGGTCATGGCCGACATCGCCGACAATGCCGGCGGCGGCGCGCCCAGCGATTCGACCTTCATTCTGCGCCGCGCGCTGGAACGCGGCATCGGCAATCTGGCCTCCGGCCTCTATTGGGATCCGGTCGCCGTGCGCTTCTGTCAGGAAGCCGGTGAAGGCGCCACCTTCGATCTGCGCATCGGCGGCAAGGTCGGCGTCGCTTCCGGCGATCCGCTCGACCTGCGGGTCACCGTGATGAAGATGCTGCCGCGGCTGATGCAGACCTTCGGCAGCTCGACCAACCGGATCGGCGACGCGGTCTGGGTGCGGGCCGACAACGACGTCGACATCGTGCTGAACAGCGTCCGCACGCAGGTCCTGCATCCCGACGCGTTCACCCAGCTTGGCATCGATCTCGCGGCGAAGAAGCTGGTGATCGTGAAATCGACGCAGCATTTCTATGCCGGCTTCGCGCCGATCGCGGCCGAGGTGCTCTACGTCAATGCCGACGGCGCGATTCCGAAGAACTTCGCGGACATCGCCTATACCAAGCGCAAGACGGCCTATTGGCCCAAGGTCGCCGATCCCTGGACGGCCTGAGCCGGGCGCCGACGCCGATGCCGCCGCACCCGTCCCCGCCGCCGCCGGAGGTGGGCGGGCGCGTGCCGAATTTCACGCTGCCGCACGTGGACGGCGGCAACGCCATGTTCTACGACCGCGTCACCGGCGGGCCGGTGGTGATGGTCGTCTGCGCGTCGGCCGGCGCGCCGCCGGCGCGCGGCGCCGTCGACGGCCTGGCGCGGCGGCGCGGCGCGCTCGCGGGCCATGACGCGGCGCTGTTCGTCGTCAGCGGCGATGATGTCGCGGCGCATCGGCAACTGGCCGCCGCGCTCGGCCTCGAGGCGCATTTCCTGTCCGATCCGAGGAACGAGGTTCGTCCGGGCCTGCTGGCCGGCGCCGGCGCGGCGGGCCTGCGTACCTATGTGCTGGATCCGAACCAGCGCATCCTGGCCCTGATCGACGGCGGCGATCCGGCGCGTCATGCCGAGAACGCGCTGGCCGTGCTGGCGGCGCAGCCCGCGCCGCCGCCGCCCGCGCACCTGACGACGTCGGCGCCGGTGCTGCTGATACCGAACGTCCTGCCGCCGGCGCTCTGTGACGAGCTTGCCGCGCGGTGGCATGGCGACCATGCCGAGGGCGTGGTCGGCGTCATTGTCGACGGCCGCACCGTCGACAAGCAGGTCTCGACCAAGAAGCAGAGCCTCGATCATGGCGTCACCGATCCGGCGATGGTGAAACGGCTGTCGAACCGGCTTGCCGCCACGCTGCCGATCGAGATGAACAAGGCGTTCTACTTCGACATGCCGTTCTATTTCGACACACTGATCGTGATCGGCTACGAGGCCGGACGCGGCGACTACTTTCGCACCCACCGGGACAACCTGACGCCGCGGTCGGCGAACCGGCGCTATGCCATGTCGTTGAACCTGAACGACGATTACGACGGCGGCGAACTGCGCTTTCCGGAATATGGCCCGCATCTCTACCGGCCGGCGAAGGGCGCGGCGGCCGTGTTCTCCTGTTCGCTCCTGCACGAGGCCCTGCCGGTGACCCGCGGGCGGCGCCTGGTGCTGACGACGTTCTTCTGTGATTCCCGCCAGCGGCCGGGCCAATCCTGAAACGGCCTCTCAGGCGCGGGCGAGCCGCACGCTGCGTTCGTCGATCGGCCAGTGCAGCAGGGCGGAGATGACGCCCAGCGCCACGCCCAGCCACCAGACAACGTCATAGGAGCCGGTGGCGTCGAACAGCCGGCCGCCCAGCCAGACGCCCAGAAAACTGCCGACCTGGTGGCTGAAGAAGACGATCCCGAACAGTGTCGCCATGTAGCGCGGGCCGAAGATCTGCGCCACCAGGCCGCTGGTCAACGGCACGGTCGAGAGCCAGAGCAAGCCCATGGCGGCGGCGAACACCAGCACGCTGGTCTGGGTCATCGGCAGCGAGATGAAGACCAGGATCACCACCGACCGCGCCGTATAAAGGAAACTCAGGCAATACTTCTTGCTCAGCTTGCCGCCGAGCACGCCGGCGGTGTACGAGCCGAAAATATTGAACAGGCCGACAAGCGCCAATGCCGTCGCCGCCAGTCCTGGCAACAGGCCCCGGTCGACGATATAGGCCGGCAGGTGGGCGGCGATAAAGGCGACGTGAAAACCACAGACGAAGAATCCCGCGATCAACAGCCAATATCCCCGGTGCCGGCCGGCTTCCGCCAGCGCCAGCTTCAGCGATTGCTCCGGCATGCCCGCCGTTGATTGCGGCCGCCCGGTCAGTGCCGCCGCCAGTGGCATGACTGCCAGGGTCATCAGACCCAGCAGCAGCAGCGCCGTCGACCAGCCATAGGCGTCGAGAAAAGCCTGGCCCAGCGGCACCATCAGGAACTGGCCCATGCTGGCCGCCGCGGTACCGATGCCGAACACCATGGACCGTTTCTCTTCCGGCACCGTGCGGGTAATCGCCGACAGCACGACGGCGATGCCCGAGCCCGACAGGCCCAGCCCGATCAGCAGCCCGGCGGAGACGTGGAACTCGATCGGCGTTGAGATCTGAGACATCAGCATGGTGCCGACGGCGCACAATGCGGTGCCACCGGCAATGGTGCGTCCCGATCCGTACTTGTCCGCGATGGCGCCGGCGAATGGCTGTGCCGCGCCCCACATCAGGTTTTGCAACGCGATGCCGAGCGCAAAGATCTCGCGGCCCCAGCCAAGATCGGTCGACACGGGCTGCAGGAACAGACCGAACGACGTCCGCACGCCCATGCAGACGATCAGCACCAGACATCCGGCGCCGATTGCGAACATTGGCAGACGTGAAGAAGGTCCCGCGGCGCTTGTCACCGTCAATATTCCTGAGCGTTGTCTGGGAAATCGCGGATGTTGAACCAACCAGACGCTATTGCCGCGCTGGCCTCAAACGACTTTTTCTAAACCCGTATGTGAGAAAAACTTATCTGATGACCCGGCCATGCGGTAGCTCGAATATCTCAAGCACGACCGCAATCAATCATATGTCTTGGCATGCATGCTATGGCATGTCAAAGTTAACCATGCTTCAGGATACTGCCGTCAGCAGACTCTCGGATCAACTCGGTTATTGGCATAACCGCTTGAGCCGAATGGTGGAAACCGGGCTGGAACGACGCCTTGCGGTGCATGGGCTGACGGTATCGCAATGGTCCGTCATGGCCCTGCTTTTCCACGGCGAGGCTCACACGATCGGTGAATTGGCGGATGCGTTCCCGCTCGATCAAGGGGCTGTTTCGCGCCTGATCGACCGGCTCAAAGAAAAAGATCTTGTCGTCCGTCGACGGCATCCGAAGGACGGTCGCCTGACCGTCGTCGAATTGACCGAAAACGGGCGCGACCTCATGCCCGCCGTCACGGCTGCCGCTGACGAAAACGACGCCGCGTTCTTCGGTGTTTTCGATGACGCTGAGATCGCCGAATACAGACAGTTGCTGGCAAAGCTGCTCCTGCATGCGGCCCGTGTCGGTTCGACGCGATAATGACCGTCAGGCCAGCGCCTCAATATAGCGCTGCATGACGAACGGCCAGCCATAGGGTGAGGCCATGTTCGCGAGATAGGCCTGCCAGCCGTCGCCGTGTCGGTCGAAATCGCGGTGCTCCAGTTCGATCCGCGTCGTCTCGGCGTCCTCCGACACGAACCGGATGGCGACAGTGCTGGCTTTCGCCAGATCCGGCTCGGGTTGCGACTCCGGCGTGATCTGCCAGTGCAAGATCAGGTGGTGTGGTGGATCGAATGCCTGCACGTGACCCCAGATCCGTTCGACGCCGTCGTCGCGGCGCTCGATGCAGCGGCCGCCGGTCTTCGGTTCGATCAGGATCGAGCCCAGCCGCTCCCGCGACCAGGTGTATTCCTGCGGCCACCAAGCCTGGAACGAATCGACGAAAAACTGGAATGCCTTGTCCTGCGGCAGGGGTGCCGTGATCTGGTGCTGAACGCTGTCACCTTGCATGTATCGAACCTCGGGAAAACGCGGACTCAACCAAGAGAAATAGGCAATGTGCCATATATTCAATGCCGCGCCGGAATCGGCGCCTCAATTCATTCCGTGACAATGTTGGTGTAGATTGTTCGCCAGGATCCGCCCGTCGACGACGGGATCGAAGGATGTCTGCCGTGCGCGCCTATTTCGTCACGCTCGCCAACTACAATCGGTGGGCCAACGAGCAGATCTATGACGCGGCGGCGTCCCTGCCGGCCGAGGCCTATTTCCAGGACCGCGCGGCCTTCTTCGCTTCGATCCACGGCACGCTGAACCACATCCTCGTCGGCGACCGCGTCTGGCTGCATCGACTGACCGACGGCCAGGGCCCGCGGCCCCAGCGCCTCGATGACATTCTCTACGACAATCTCGATGACCTGCATGTGGCGCGGCAGGACGAGGATGCGCGGATCATCGACGTCGTGTCGGGTTTCGCCGATGGCGCGCTATCCGCGCCGTTCAGCTACAGCAACATGGCCGGCACGCCTCAGCAGAAGCCGCTCGCCGTCGTGCTCGGCCATTTCTTCAACCACCAGACGCATCATCGCGGCCAGGTCCACAACATGCTCAGCCAGGCCGGCATCGCGCCGCCGCCGCTCGACCTGATCTACTTCCCCGGTGTCGGCTGACGCGGGCTAACCGTTCAGCGCCTCACGCAGCGCCGCTAGTGCGGCATCGGTGTCTTCCGGCAGGCCGACCGTGATGCGGATATGGTTCTCGAAGCCGGGCGTCGGCGTGCGGATGCCGCCGATCATGATGCCGCGGTCGGCCAGCGCCTTGATCACCGGCGGTGCCGGCCGGGCCAGTCTGGCGATGACGAAATTGCCGACGCTGGGCATGATCTCCAGCCCCAATTCGGCGAGGCCGCCGGCCAGGCGGTCGCGCTCGGCAGACAGCGTGTCGACCAGCCAGTCGCCATAGGCCTGGTCGTCCAGCGCCGCGACGGCGGCCGCCTGTGCGATGGCGTTCACGTGAAAGGTCTGGCGGACCTTGTTCAGGCTGTCGGCAATCTCGGTCGAGCCGCAGAGCACGTAGCCGACCCGCAGGCCCGCCATGCCATAGGATTTCGAGAAGGTCCGCAGCACCACCCAGGGGCCTTCGCGGTGCCGGATCGTCGCCAGGCCGTCCGGGCCGCCGGCGCGCCGCGCGAACTCGAAATAGGCTTCGTCCAGCGCCAACAGGCAGTGATCGGGCACGCCGTCGGCCAGCCGCCGGACTTCGGCTTCGCTCAGCATCGCGCCGGTCGGGTTGTTCGGCGTGCAGGCATAGAGCAGCCGCGTGTCCGGCCGCACGGCGGCCAGCATGGCTTCCACGTCGTTGCGGCCATCGGGCATGGTTGGTACCGGAATGACCTGGGCGCCGTGAATGCGCGCGGCCAGCGTATAGCGGCCGAAGGACGGGTCCGGCACGACGGCCGAGCGGCTGTCGTCCAGCGTGATCTCGGCCAGGGCCTGCAGGATCTGGTCGCTGCCGTTGCCCATGACGATCAGGTCCTGCGGATGGCCGGTGCGCGCCGCTAGCCGTGTCGTTACTTCCCGCCACTGCGAATCCGGATAGCGGTTGACGCCGGTCGCCGCTTCCTGGATCGCCGCCACGACCTTCGGCGACGGCGGATAGGGGCACTCGTTCAGGTGCATGCGCCGGACATGACCCTCGAACCCGGCGGCGCGCAGGTCCTGCTCGACCGGCGGGCCCTGGAACGGCGGCAGGTCGCGGACGTGCGGCCGGATCGGGCTGGCGTCGGTGGCTGCGATGGTGTCGGTGCGCGTGTCGTTCATGGTCTCAAGCTCAACAATTTTGCTTGTTGTCGCGGATCGAACCGTCGGGGGTCAACCGGAAATGGCGCGGCGTCACGCGTGGGCGACAACGATCCGCGGGTCCTCGTCGCGGTGCCGCCAGACCAGGGTGGCGATCAGGACCAGGTTCAGCAGGTTGAAGGCGACGCCGGTCAGGAAGGCCCGCTCGTAGCCGCCGGTCAGGTCGAAGATCAGGCCGCCGACATAGCCGCCCAGCCCCATGCCGACGGTGCCGAAGAAATACACCACGCCGATGCGCCAGCCGGCCTGGCTGACATCGAACAGCTCGCGCACGGCCAGCGCATAGGACGGCACGATGCCGCCGAAGGCGAGGCCGAACAGGGCCGAGACGGCGTAGAGACTGGCCAGGCTGTCGACCCAGGCGAAGGCGGCCAGGAACACCGCCTGCAGGCTGGCGCCGATCAGGATCGTGCGCAGGCCGCCGATACGGTCGGCCACCCAGCCGAAGGCGAGCCGGCTGACGAACGCGCAGCCCAGCAGCAGCGACAGCATTTCGGCGCCGCGCGCCGTGGCGAAGCCGAGGTCGCTGCAATAGGCGACCACGTGCACCATCGGCATGGCCATGGCGATGCAGCAGCCGACGATCGCCACGCCCAGCATTGCCAGCACCACGTTCGGCCGCAGGCCCAGGACCTTATCCTCGTCGCCGGCCGCCAGACCGGCCGCGCCCGGGCGCGGCCCGCTTTCCGGCGCCGGCCGCCGCAGGCACAGGCTCAGCGGCACCATGATGCAGATCGCGGTGATGCCGAAGCCGATCATCGTCGCGCGCCAGCCCCATTCGTCCATGGTGTAGCGGAAGATCGGTGGCCAGATCGCGCCAGCGAGGCTCTGGCCGCCGGCGACGATGGCGACGGCGATGCCGCGCCGGCGGTCGAACCATTTTGTCGCGTTGGTCATCAGCGGCGAGAACATGGTGCCGTTGCCGAGAATGCCCAACAGCAGGAAATGCGGCAGAAACAGCGACCAGATGCCGGTGGCATAGCCCGACAGGATGGCACCGGCGCCGACCATGACGGCGCCGATCAGCGCCGGCCCGCCCATACCGCGCCGGTCCGCCCACAAGCCCATCAGGATACCGCCGATGCCCGCGCCCACCATCACCAGCGAATAGGCCAGCGACGGAATCTGCCGCGGCCAGTCGAACTCGGCCGCGATCGGTTTCAGGCCGACCACGACCAGGTACGAGCCGCCGAATCCCGTCGCCATCAGCAACAGCGAGGCGACGACGACGACCCAGCCATAGGGCGTCTCGACACTGCGAACGGATGGGGATTGCATGCGTGGGAGGTTCGGTCGCTGGCGTTGTATTTGTGAACAATTGTGGCAGCCTAGCGAACGGCCACGTCGCGCGCCACCCGCGCGCGGCGCATGCCAGGCCTGCGTGCGGGCAGCGGCCGGCCGCTGATCCAGGGGGAACGACCATGACCGAAACAACACCGTTCAGTGGCATCTATCCCATGCTCTACGCCTTCTTCGGCGCCGACGGACAACTCGACCGCCAGGCGATGGCGCGCCAGGTCGAGGGCTGCGTCGGGGCGGGCGTGCACGGCCTGGCGGTGGGCGGCCTGGCCAGCGAGTGCAACAAGCTGTCGACATCAGAGCGGCGCACGATGCTGGATTGGGTCGCGAACGATCTCGCCGGGCGCGTCCCGCTCAGCGTCACCATCGCCGAGAACACCATCGCCGGCCAGATCGAGATGGCGCGGGCCGCGGCCGATGCCGGCGCGCAATGGGTGGTGTTGCAGCCGCCGCCGGTGAAATCGGCCTCGGAAGAGGCGCTGATCCGGTTTTTCGGCGCCGTCGCCGATGCGGCGGCGGTGCCGGTCGGCATTCAGAACGCGCCGGAATATATCGGCATCGGCCTGTCGAACGCCGGCCTGATCGAGCTCAACCGCCGGCATCCCAATGTCTCGATCCTGAAGGCCGAGGGCTCGGCCGTCTATATCGCGCGGTTGGCCGAGCAATCGGGCGGCGTGTTCACGCTGTTCAACGGCCGCAACGGCATCGAGCTGGTCGACAGCCTGCGCGCCGGCTGCAGTGGCCTGATCCCCGGCGTCGAGACCTGCGACGTGCAGTCGCGCATCTTCGAACTCCATCGCGCCGGCGACGCGGCCGAGGCCGACCGGCTGTTCGCCGGACTGCTGCCGCTGTTGATGTTCATGATGGAATCCATCGACCACCTGCTCTGCTACGGCAAGCGCCTGGCCGCGCGCCGCCTCGGCCTGGCCGAGGTGCATGACCGCATGCCGGCCCAGGCGCCGATCCCCTTCGGGCGCCAGGTCATGGACCGCTGGTCCCGTGGCCTGGCGCCGTTCCAGCCGTCGGCGGACGCGGGAAAGGCGGGTTAATCCTTCCGTGCTATGCTGCCGCCTCGCGCGTTTGTCATCCCCCCGGCAAGGGACTATCTTCCAGGACAATGTCCGGCAAGGTTCTGATCATCGTTCATCAGGAACATTCGACGCCCGGTCGTATCGGCGAGGCGCTGCGGGCGCGCGGCCACGACCTGGATATCCGCCGGGCCTGCATGGGTCAGGACCTGCCCGCGACGCTGGACGATCATGTCGGCGCCGTCGTCTTCGGTGGCCCGATGAGCGCCAACGACGACGTCACCCTGCCGTTTATCCGCCGCGAGCTGGACTGGCTGCAGGTACCGTTGCGCGAGAACAAGCCGTTCCTCGGTGTCTGCCTGGGCGGCCAGATGCTGGCCCGCGTGCTCGGTGCGCCGGTCTGCTGCAGCGGCGAGGGCTGGCACGAGATCGGCTATTACCCCGTTCGTGCCACGGCGGCCGGCCGGCACCTGTTCGCGGACAGGCAGTATTTCTACCAGTGGCACGGCGAGGGCTTCGGGCTGGCGGAGACGGCCGAACTGCTGGCCGAAGGAGATTATTTTCCCAACCAGGCCTTCCGCCATGGCCGCGCCTACGGCATCCAGTTCCACCCCGAGGTGACGCGCGAGATGATGCTGCGCTGGTCGTCCAAGGCGGCCCACCGCATGGTCATGCCCGGTGCCCAGGCGCGCGACATGCAGATCGCCGGCAATGACCTCTATGACGCCGGAATTGCCACCTGGCTCGAGCGGTTTCTCGACCATTGGCTCGATGCCGCGCGTCCCGCCGGCGCCGAGCGTGTCGTCGCCGCCGCCGCGAAACCCTGATTCCGCCGCCAAGGACCGGGCCCGGTCGGTCACGGCACGTTCACGCGGTGTTTATCACGCGCGATCGGTTGCCCACTTCCCGGCGGTCGGGGCGATGCAAATATCCTAGGGACGCGAAGACCGGACGGCCTGCGACATGCCCCCGGTTCCTCGCAACGGGTGCCGCGTCGCGTCATGCGGTGACCCGGGATCCGCCGCCGCGGTTGCCAATGCCCCCTCTCCTCGCGTCGTGGCGGCGGATCCCAGCCCGCATTTCTCACCGCCACCACGGCGTTAACGCGATCTTCATACACTGCTGGATTGATATGTCTATCTACGCAATTGCTATATAATGGCAATTTCGGAGATTCGCCCCTGTCAGGGGGAAATGGGGATTAAGTGGGGGTCCGTGTTGTGAGAGAGAAGCGTACTGCCGCCATGTGCGGTGCCGCCGTGCCCTGCATGGCCATGCACAACGGCGTGGCGGATTCATGCGAGGGCTGCGATATCCGGCATCTGGCGTTCTGCGCCGGCCTCGATGACGTCCACACGGACCAGTTGGAGCAGATCCGGGTCGCGATTCCGCTGTCGGCCGGCGACAGCCTGTTCATGGAGGGTGACGCGGCGGAAACGGTCTATAACCTGACCGAGGGCGCCTTGCGGGTCTACAAGATGCTGCCCGACGGTCGCCGCCAGATCACCGGTTTCGCGTTGCCCGGCGATTTTGTCGGTCTCAGCGACGATGGAATCTACGCCCATAGCGCCGAGGCGATCATCGATGCGAAGCTGTGCCGGTTCTCCCGGCCGCAGCTCGACACGCTGTTCCGGAGCCATCCCGAGGTCGAGCACCGGCTGCTGGCGATCACCGGTGACGCGCTCGTCGCGGCGCAGGAACATATGCTGCTGCTCGGCCGCATGACGCCGGTCGAGAAAATGGCCGCCTTCCTGCTGCGGCTCGCCGAACGCGCCGGCCGGCTCGGCCGTGCCGAAGATCCGCTGATCCTGCCGATGAGCCGCGGCGATATCGCCGACTTCCTCGGCCTCACGGTGGAGACCGTCAGCCGCACCTTCACCCGGCTGCGGTCCGAGAACCTGATCGCCCTGCCACAGCCCGACAAGGTCCATATCGCCGACCCCGACGGCCTGCGCGGCCTGCTGCCGAGCTGACTGGGGTGGCGTTTGCCTGCCCCCGTCGTCATGACGGACACTTGATTTCTTCACGGGCTCCGAGGCCGGTATCCATGGGCCTCGGATCGCCGGTGCGGGTTCAGTGTGGGCGGAAGCTGCGCCGTCAGACCCGTGACGCGTCGTTCAGCGGCCGGCGGACCTCGACCACATCGTCCATGGCGACGCCCTCGGCCTTGAAGCCGAGGGCCTTCGCCAGCGCGCGCATGCCGGCGTTCTCGCGCTTGATCTGGCCGATCATGTCGAGGGTGCCGCGGGCGCGGCAATAGTCGATCATCTTCGTCAGCAGCTTGCGGCCCAGTCCCTGGCGTTTCTGATCCGACCGGACGATGATGGCGAACTCGGTCTGCCGGTTGTCGGGATCGGTCACGCTGCGCACGACGCCCAGCGTCTCGGCACCGCCGTCGGCCGTCGGCGCCGTCGCGATGAAGGCCATCTCCCGGTCGTAGTCGATCTGCGTCAGGCGGGCGACCTGATTGTGCGCGAAGTTGCGGATCAGGCCGAAGAAACGCATGCGGATGTCCTGCTCGTCGAGCCGGTCGAGAAACGCCGTGTGCGCCGGTTCGTCCTCCGGCCGGATGGGTCGCAGCAGCACCGCGCGGCCGTCGCTCAGCGCGAACGGCTCTTCCAGCTCCTTCGGATAGGGCTTGATCGCCAGCCGGTCGCCACCGTCGGGCGCGGCGACGCCGATGCGCGCGTCCAGGGCCAGCACGCCGCCGGCGTCGGCGAATAGCGGATTGATGTCCAGCTCGACGATCTCGGGAATGTCGCAGATCAGTTGCGCGACCTGCACCAGGGTCAGTTGCAGCGCCGGCAGGTCGACGGCCGGCTCGTCGCGGTAGCCCGACAGCAGCCGGGAAATCCGGGTCTGCGCGATCAGGTCGGCGGCCAGCGCCATGTTCAGCGGCGGCAGCGCCAGCGCCCGGTCGCCGATGGCTTCCACCGCCTTGCCGCCCTCGCCGAACAGGATCACCGGCCCGAAGATCGGATCGGTCGCGGCGCCGACGATCAGCTCGCGGGCGCCGGGACGCCGGGCCATGGTCTGCACCGTGAAGCCGTCGACGCGGGCGTCGGGCCGCAATGCCGCGACCCGGGCCAGCATGTCCTCGGCCGCCGTCTCCAGCGCCGCCGCGTCGCCGAGGTCGAGAGCCACGCCGCCGACATCCGTCTTGTGACTGATATCGGGTGACAGGATCTTGAGCGCGATCGGATAGCCCAGCCCGTCGGCGACCGTCCGGGCCGCCTCGGCGTTCCCGGCCACGGCCGTCGCCACGACGGGCACGCCATAGGCGGCCAGCACCTGCTTGGCGTCGGGTTCGGAGAGCATGCTGTCGCCGCGGTCGAGCGCCGCGGCGATCACCGCGCGCGCCGCCCGCGTCGCCGGCGCGAACCGTGTCGGCAGCGAGGCCGGCGTCTGCATCAGGGCGTCCTGACGGTGCCGGTGGTCGGTCATGTGCAGGAATGCCCGCACGGCGGCGCTGGGCGTGTCGTAGGTCGGCATGCCGGCCTCGGCGAACCGTTGCCGGGCGGCGGCGACGCCGTCGCGGCCGAGCCAGCAGGTCAGCACGTTCTTTCGCGCGTCGGCCGCGGCGTCGATCGTCGCCGCCGCCGCGTCCTCGGCCGAGGCGATGGCGGTCGGCGCGTGCATGACCAGCAGGGCGTCGTTCCGCGCGTCCGCCAGCAGCGCGCCGACGGCCGCGGCGTAGCGTTCGCCGGGCGCGTCGCCGATGATGTCGATGGGGTTCGCGCGCGACCAGTTGGCGGGCAGCACCGCGTCGAGCGCTGTCAGCGTATCGGGCGATATGTCGGCAAGGCTGCCGCCGCCTTCGATCAGCGCGTCGGTCGCGAGCACGCCGGGACCGCCGCCGTTGGTGGCGATGGCCAGCCGTTCGCCGCGCAGCGGGCGCATCTTGGCCAGCGTCTCGGCGGCGTCGAACAGTTCGTCGGTGCTGTAGACCCGGACGATGCCCGCCCGGCGGAAGGCCGCGTCGTAGGCGGCATCGTTGCCGGCCAGCGCGCCGGTATGCGAGGCCGCGGCGGACGCGCCTTCCTTCACGCGGCCGGCGCGGATCGCCAGAATCGGCTTGTGCCGTGCCGCCGCCCGCGCCGCGGACAGGAACTTCCGCGCGTGCCGCACCGACTCGATATAGAGCAGGATGGCCCGTGTCGCCGGGTCGGCCCCGAGATAGTCGATGACGTCGCCGAAATCGACGTCGGCGCTGTCACCCAGCGATATGAAGTGGGAAAAGCCGACGCTCTGCGAACGCGCCCAGTCCAGCACCGCCGTGCACAGCGCGCCCGACTGGGAGGCGAAGGCGATCGGCCCCGGGGTGGCGGCGGCATGGCTGAAGCTGGCGTTGAGCCCGATGCCGGGACTCAGCAGGCCGACACAATTCGGGCCGAGGACGCGGAAAGTATGCGGCCGGGCCGCGTCCAGCATGGCCTGTTGCAGCGTGCGGCCGTCCGCCGCCGTCTGGCGCGACAGGCCGGCCGTCAGCACCACGGCGGCGCGGCCGCCGCGGGCGCCGAGGTCGGCGATCAGGCCGGGGACGGTCGCCGGCGGCGTGCAGATCACGCCCAGATCCGGCGCCTCGGGCAGGCCGGCGATATCGCCATAGGCCCGGATGCCCGCGACCTCGCGGTGCTTCGGGTTGACCGGCCGGACCGGGCCGTCGAAACTGCCCGACAGCAGGTTGCGCATGACCACCGCGCCGACGCTTTGCGGCCGGTCGGACGCGCCGATCACGGCGACCGAGCGCGGCCGGAACAGTTTGTCGAGGTGGCGGACGGTCATCGGGGCGCCTCCGGCGGTTGCGCGATAGAGCCTGGGGCCCTTCTGCATTTTGTGCGTTGCAACATGATGTCAATGATCGGATACCGGTGTGACGTTGCCATTGCGCCAGGTCAGCCCGACACCTGGAGCGGCCTCCGCTCAGGCGGAATCTGGACCGGCCCGCTCCCCCACCTGGCCACCCAGCGACAGTATCCCATGGCTGGCCGGGTGGGGGTGCGGGCCGGTGCCGCACGAACGAAAAATGCGCTAGATTGCGGAACAGGGATTGAAATATTTGCGCAACAAGTCGTCCACATCGGGATGGCCGGCGGACCTGCCGGCCTGGGCATGGCTGTGGTTTCCGCCGGTCATGCTGCTGGCCGAGCTCGGCACCCGGCTCTACGACGAGCCGATCTACCGCCGGGTCTGGGACAGCGAGCTCGGTCCGCTCGAGAACGGCACCGTCATTGTCCTGCTGCCGGGCATCGTCGCCGGCCTGCTGGCGCTGCGCTACCGGTCGCTGCTGCCCGCCCGCTGGCTCGTGGGCTGGATCCTGCTGTTCGTGCTGGGGTCGGTCTATCTCGGCGGCGAGGAAGCGAGCTGGGGCCAGCACTGGTTCGGCTGGCAGACGCCGGAGAGCCTGCGGGCGCTGAACGACCAGCAGGAGACCAACCTGCACAACATGTCGAGCTGGCTCGACCAGAAACCCCGCCTGCTGCTCGAGTTGTGGGTCCTGTTCGGCGGCATTCTGCTGCCGCTCTGGCGCGGCCGTGTCGGTGTTCTGCTGCCGCCGGGTCATTGGGGCTACTGGTTCTGGCCGTCCCGCGCCCTGTTGCCGACGGCGCTGCTGGCGATCCTGATCAACGTGCCGGACCGGTTGAACGACTGGTTCGGCCTGCCGATACCGCCGCCGTTCGATATCCGGCTCAGCGAGACGCAGGAATATTACTTCGCCCTGTTCCTGGGCCTCTACCTCTGCTCGATATTCGTGCGCCTGCGGCGGATCGCCCGCGATGGCTGATTGCAAATTGCGAATTCGACCCTTGGCGGATGCCCGTTTTCATTGCGCGTCGCATTTTGCAAAGGAAAGGCGCCTTTTAGAAGAGAAATAGGCGGTATTTGCACGATAAAATCGCAAAATATGCCCAGATCCGGGATTCGGCGGTTGGCCCGCCTTTTGCTCTTTAACCATCAGTCCCCTTGGGGACATCGTGCGGGATCGTCGCTGGATTAAGCGACCCCCTATGAAGGTGGCGATCCCGCTCTTTTCCCTCCCTGGAACCGGCATTCGGCCGCCCACCCCCGGCGGGGCGGTCAGCGTGCCGTCGGCGCCGGTCCGAACATCAGCCCGGCGATGGCCGCCCGGCTTTGGCCGCCGGTATCGTCGCTGTCGGCCGAAATCGCCAACTGCCGGATCGGCGGCGGCGGCGCGCCGAAGATGCGTTCGTAGTCGGCCGCGACATCGACGTTCTCGCTGACCCATTCGCCGGTCGGCGCGTCGCCGTTGCGCAGGATCACCTGCATGCCCGAACCGCCGAAATAAGCGCTTTCGATCAGGCTGCCCGGCGGGTGGTTGCCGCCCCAGGTATAGCTCAACAGCCGTCCCGGCGCGTCCCGTCCCCGCCAGGCCTCGACCAG
>JANQKO010000165.1 GCA_028281075.1 Alphaproteobacteria bacterium
GAGCGACAGCACCAGCGCCGCGATCAGCAGGAAGCCGGTCTCCTCGACCCGGTTGCCGATGCCGATGAAGTCCATCGACAGGAATATGCTCTCGTAGTCGGCGCGCGTGGCGTTCTGCGGCAGGTCGCCCCAGGACAGCGTGCCGTCCATGCCCGCGACCACGGCCGCGAACGCGGCCCACCAGCCGATGCAGGCGACAAGGCCGGTCCAGGCGACCAGCCCCCAGGACAGGGACAGGCAGGCCAGGGCGATCGGCGGCAGAAGGTAATAGATGCCATAGGCGCGGAAGGCGATGATCTGCGGCACCTCGGCCGCCCGGCTGACGGGAATCAGCGCGAACAGCGCGCACAGCCCCAGCATGTCGAGCGCATAGATCAGGTACTTGACCCAGGGACGGTCGAGATCCGTGCCGATGACGGCGTAATAGGCGGCGCCGATGGCGACGAACAGACCGAGCGCCGCCATGCCCCACGGCCGGGGCGTGTTGCCGGCCGCCAGCGTCGCCAGCACGAACCAGGCCAGCATGACGGCGAGCGCCAGCGTCCGGCACAGGATCGCCAGCCGGAGCCCATCCCGTTCCGCCCGGATCAGCCGGGCCGTGCGTCGGTCGTCATGGCCGGTCATAACGCCGAAGATCGGTCAAAACGGCCGCCGGCGCAAAGCCATCGGCCACCCGCGCCGCCCGGCCGCCCCGGCCGGGCCCGAACGCGGCGCTGGCGAGGCCCATGTTTCTCCCCTAACATCATCACGCCATGTGTCGCCTGCTGGTCATTTCGCTGGCCTGCCTGCTGGCCGCCTGCGCCGGCCCGGAAAAGCCATTGCTGGAGCGCATCGTCGCCGACTGCCGGTCCGGCAACGCCGACGACAAGGCGGCCGACTTCCGCTGCCGGCGCCAGGCCGCGGAAGAACACGACCTGGGCCGCGCGGACCTGCACGGCGATCTGATCGAGCTGACGTTCGCCTATCTGGAAGCCGTCTGGCGGCGGCGCCAAGATGGCGCGGTGAGCGAGGCCAATGCCCGCCTCGCCGACCTGGCGGTCAAGATGCGGCTCTACGACCTGATCCGCGGCCGCGCCGACGCCCGGCGCCTGGCGGCGGCCGACGCGCTGGGCGATGACGATCGGCTGCGGGTCTCCTGCGTCACGACGCCTTCCGGCTACCGCTGCCGATAGGGCGGCCGACGGCCGGACACGCCGTCCATCGACAATTCCCGGTGCGGCCGCTACAGTCTCCCGGTCGCGCAACGCGCGCGGCACGTTCTCGGGGCGGGGTGGAAGTCCCCACCGGCGGTGAAAGCGCCTGGCGCTTAAGCCCGCGAGCGCCTTTCGATGGCCCGTTCAACGGCCCGTCCGGAAGGGTCAGCAGACTCGGTGCGATTCCGAGGCCGACGGTCACAGTCCGGATGGAAGAGAACGGAGGAGCGATACCGGCCGCCGACGCGCGGCCGTCCCGCTGTTTCGTACGCCCTGATTCCGGTCTCTGACGTTAAAGGAGAACGCCATGAATCAGAGCTCCCAAGAAACCCCTGTCAATCCGCGTATCGCCTTCATTCAGGCGCGCTGGCACGCCGACATCGTCGACAATTGCCGGATCGCCTGTCTCGACACGTTCAATCGCCGGACCAACGGCACGGCCGAGGTCGAGGTCTTCGACGTGCCCGGCGCCTTCGAGATCCCGCTACAGGCACGCATGCTGGCCCGGACCGGCCGCTACGCCGCCGTGATCGGCGCGGCCTTCGTCGTCAACGGCGGCATCTACCGGCACGACTTCGTCGCCGAGACGGTGATCGCGGGCCTGATGCAGGCGCAGATGGAGACCGACGTGCCGGTCCTGTCGGCGGTGCTGACGCCGCACAACTTCCATGACGGCGACGAACACCGGCGCTTCTTCCTCGAGCACTTCAAGGTCAAGGGGCGCGAGGTGGCCGACGCCTGCCTGGCGATCCTGGCCACGCGGGACCGGGTCGTGGCCGCCGCATGACGGAACGGCCCGGCGCATCGCCGCGCCGGGCCGCCTCCGCCGATCCGATGGTCCGGCGTCAGTCGAGCAGACTGCGGAGCATCCAGGCCGCCTTTTCG
>JANQKO010000611.1 GCA_028281075.1 Alphaproteobacteria bacterium
CCGCGACCGCGATCCCGAGACCTATTACGAAATCCTCGACAGCTTCGCCTACTGGGACGAGATCGACACCCATTTCAAGGGCCGGGTGATCCGTTCGACCGGCCACGGCTTCTGCGGCATCGGCCGCAAGGAACTGCTGAACATCCTGCAGCGCCGCGCCGCCGGGCTGGACATCGACATCCGCTACGAGACCGACATCGCCGACGTCGAAACGCTGCGGCGGAACACCGACCTGCTGGTCGCGTCCGACGGCATCAACAGCGTCACCCGCGACACTTACGAGTCGAGCTTCCGGCCCGAGATCGACTGGCGCGGCAACAAGTTCGTCTGGCTCGGCATCAAGGCGGCGCTGCCGGCCTTCACCTTCATCTTCAAGGAGGACCGGCACGGCATCTGGAACGTGCACGCCTATCGCTACAAGGGCGATTTCGCCACCTTCGTGCTGGAGACCACGGAAGAGGCCTGGCGCAAGGCCGGGCTGGACCAGGCGAGCGAGGAACAGACCGTCGCCTTCACGCGGGCGCTGTTCGCCGACGAGCTGCCGGACTGCGAATACCTGACCAACCGCTCGCTCTGGCGCACCTTCCCGATGATCCGCTGCGCGAGCTGGGTGCACGAGAATGTGGTGATCATCGGCGACGCCGCGCACACGGCGCATTTCTCCATCGGCTCCGGCACCAAGCTGGCGATGGAAGATTCCATTGCGCTGGCCGACGCCTTCGCCGAACGGCCGAACGACGTGCGCGCGGCGCTTGTCGACTATGACGCCGTCCGCCGGCCCGAGGTCGAGAAGATCCAGCACGCGGCCGACGTCAGCCTGGTCTGGTTCGAGAACGTGCACCGCTTCTGGGACATGGACGCGGAGCAGTTCAATTTCTCGCTGCTGTCGCGGTCGAAGCAGATCACCTACGACAACCTGCGCCAGCGCGACGCCGGGCTGGGCGACGACGTGACCCGCTGGTGCGCCGAAAAGGCGCGCGCCGCCGGCTTCGACGTGCCGCGCGACGATCCGCCGCCGCCGATGTTCCTGCCGTTCAAACTGCGTGACATGGTGGTGCGAAACCGTGTCGTGGTCTCGGCCATGTGCCAGTATTCGGCGACCGACGGCATGCCGGACGACTGGCATCTCGTGCATCTCGGCAGCCGCGCCATCGGCGGCGCCGGCCTGGTCTTCACCGAGATGACCAATGTCTCGGCCGAGGCCCGCATCTCGCCGGGCTGCACCGGGCTCTATTCGGAAGCCCATCGCGACGCCTGGAAGCGCGTCGTCGACTTCGTGCATGCCAACAGCCAGGCCCGGATCTGCATGCAGCTCGGCCATGCCGGCCGCAAGGGCTCGACCCAGCTCGGCTGGGAGGAGATGGACCATCCGCTGGCGGACGGCAACTGGCCGATCATGGCGCCCTCGCCGCTGCCCTACTTCTCCGACAGCCAGACGCCGCGCGAGATGACGCGGGCCGACATGGACGAGACCGTCGCCTATTATGTCCAGGCCGCGACATGGGCCGACGAGGCCGGCTTCGACATGTGCGAGGTGCACATGGCGCACGGCTACCTGCTGGCGAGCTTCATCTCGCCGCTGACCAACAAACGCGCCGACGACTATGGCGGCACGGTCGAGAACCGCATGCGCTTCCCGCTCGAGGTGTTCGACGCGGTGCGCGCGGCCTGGCCCGGCCACAAGCCGATGTCGGCGCGGATCTCGGCGACGGACTGGATGCCGGACGGCCTGAGCGACGCCGACCTGCTGGCCGTGGCCCGGCTGCTGAAGGAACATGGTTGCGACCTGATCGACGTGTCGGCCGGCCAGACCGTGCCGGACCAGCAGCCGATCTATGGCCGCATGTTCCAGACGCCGTTCTCGGACCGCATCCGCAACGAGGTCGACGTCGCGACCATGGCCGTCGGCAACATCACCACGGCCGACCAGATCAATACCATCGTCGCCGCCGGCCGCGCCGACCTGGTGGCGCTGGCCCGCCCGCACCTGGCCGATCCCTACTTCACCCTGCGCGCGGCGGCGCATTACGGCCACGCGCCGCAGCACTGGCCGGCGCCCTACATCACGGGCCGCGACCAGGCCGTGCTGCTGGCCGAGCGCGAAAACGAGGAGCAGGCCGAGATGCGCCGCCTCGCCCGCCCGCCGAAGCCGCAGCACGAACGCCTGGCCGCCGATTAGGACGGTTTCCGCGCACGCGGGATCGGCGCCCCTTGCGGGAGCGGCACGGGGCCGCTAGCTTTGCTGCGAACCATTCTCAACACTCGTCGGCCGGGCGGGCGGCACTCTCGCCTTCGCGCCTTGCGGTCGTGTTCAAGCAAGCCGGGGAGGAAGCAGAGGCGTGTCCGAGAACTCGACCGCCCTCACTCTCTTCGTCACGCACCGCCGGGCGCTGGTGGACTATGCCAGCAGCATCACCGGCAGCCGCGCGCACGCCGAAGACCTGGTGCAGGAAGCCTGGCTGCGGTTCGACCAGGCCTCCCGGGGACGCTTCCTGGAAGACGCCAAGGGCTATCTCTACCGGATCGTCCGCAACCTCGCCCTGGACCAGCACCGCCGCAGCGCCCGTGAGAACCGGCTGATCACGCGCGACGATTTCGCGCAGGCGGCCGAGAACTGCCCCGACGAGACCCCGACGCCGGACACGGTCGCCCTGTTCAAGGACGAGATCCGATGCGTAATGGCGGCCATGGCCGAGCTGCCCGAGCGCACGCGCATCGCCTTCGAAATGCATCGTTTCGGCGGCGCCACGCTGAAGGAAATCGCGGCGTTCCTGGGCATTTCGGTGTCGCTCGCCCAGCTTCTCGTCACCGACGGCGCCGAGCATTGCAAGGCGCGGCTGGCGAAACGATGACGGCCGGCCGGAACCGATTTTGGAACTGGCGCCTCCGGCGGGCGTTTTGTGTTTAGAACGCCTCTCGACGCAGACCCGGAGACCGGTACCCCGGCACCATGGTCTCGGCGGGGTTAAGAGACGGGCATGAGCGAACGCGACGACAATACCGATCCGACGACCGTTCGGCAGGCTTCCAGGGAAGCCAGCGGCTGGATGATCCGGCTCCAGGACGCCCCGGACGACGCCGAGCTGCGGCGCCGGTTCAGCGACTGGCTGGCCGATCCCGTCAATGCCGCCGCCTGGAAGGAAACGGAACGCATGTCCCGCGCGGTCGCCGGGGCGGCGCCACGCCACGTGGAAAGCTGGGGGCCCTTTCTGAGCCAAGTCCGCGCCGAAACGAAAACGCGGGCGATACCCGGCCGGGCGGCCTCGCGGCAGGCGCCGGCCGGCCGCACGAACCGCCGTCGCGTCCTCCGGCTCGCCGGCCTGGCCGCGGCCGCGTCGGTTCTGGCCATCATGGTGGCGCCCGAGCTGGCGCCGCGCCTCGGGGCCGACCACGCGACCGCCACGGCCGAAACCCGGACCGTCCGCCTGGCCGACGACAGCGTCGTCACCGTGGCGCCCGACAGCGCCATCGCCGTGTCCTACACCAAGGGCGAGCGACGCGTGAACCTGCTGGCCGGCGAGATCTATCTGGACGTCACGCCCGACGCCGGCCGGCCCTTCCGGGTTGCCACCGACAGCCTCCTCGTCACCGTCCTCGGCACCGGCTTCAACGTCTCGCAAAGCGACGCGGGAGCGGAGGTCGGCGTCGCGCACGGCAGCGTGCGGGTCGACCGAGACGAATACGCCGGTCCCGCCGCGGAAGCGCTGGAGGCGGGCGAATTCGTGCGGGTGAGCCGGTCGGGACGCGTCCAGCGTGGCCTTCAGCCCGCCGTCCAGATCGGCGCCTGGCGCCAGAACCAGCTTATCGCGCAGGACCAGCCGTTCGCGGAGATGCTGGACCGGCTCCGGCGCTACCATGCCGGGGCGATCGTCCTGACGGACGCTTCCCTCGCGGACCAGCCGGTCACCGGGGTCTACGATCTCGGCAATCCCGTTGGCGCGCTGCGCGCCATCGCCCGATCCCAGAACGCCATGGTCCGCGAGATCACGCCCTGGCTGCTGATCGTGTCGCGCGCCTGACGGCGGCCGAAACTTTTTTTGGAACCGCCATCCCCGACAGCGTTTCGTGACTAGAAGCGCAATTGCGTCGCATTCGCACCATCGCGCGCGCGGCTTTGCGCCCGGTCGGATAACGCTTGATGGAGATGGCCCCCGTGAGACTGACGCCAACGATACGAACAAGAAAGAACGGCGGCCTGACGGTCCTCGCGGGTGCCTTGATCGCGATCGCCGCATCGGCACCGCCGGCCACGACGCCGGCGCACGCGCAGGCGTCCGGCGCGCCGGCCCGGCTCGCGCAAATGTCCGCCGAACGCAGGTTCGATATCGCGGCCCAG
>JANQKO010000612.1 GCA_028281075.1 Alphaproteobacteria bacterium
GCGACATCTGTGCCGCGGCGGCCGGCTGGTTCGCGCGGGACGGGGCCGAGGTCAGCGAGGCCTGTTTCGATCTGGGCGATGCCCGCGACATCTTCCGCACGCTGCGGGCCGTGCAGTTCGCGTCCGGCTATGACGCCCTGCTGGAAACGCACCGCGACCAGCTCAAGCCCGAGGTGATCTGGAACATCGAGACCGGCCAGAAGCTGACGGGCGCCGAGATCGGCCGGGCCGAGGCCGCGCGCGGCGCGCTGTTCCATCGGGTCAGCGCCTTCTTCGATGACCATGACCTGCTGCTCTGTCCGGTCGTGATGACGCCGCCGTTCGACGTCGAGATCCGCTACCTGGCGGAATTCGGCGGCGTGACCTTCGAGAACTATGTCGACTGGCTGATGATGACCTTCGCGCTGACGCTGACGGGCTGCCCGTCGCTGTCGCTGCCGTGCGGCTTCACCGGCGACGGCCTGCCCGTCGGCCTGCAGATCCTGGGGCCGCCGCATGGCGAGGCCGAGATCCTCGCGGCCGCGGCCCGCTACGAGGCGGCGCACGATTTCGCCGGCCGGACGCCGCTCGATCCCATTGTCCGGCATGCCTGACCCGCGCCGCCGGCCGGCGCGGCGGGCCGGCCCATGATCGCCGCCGCGTTCGTCGAGGCGGTCCGGCAGCTCGGCGATCCGCGCGTCCGCAAGGTCGTGATCCTGGGCTTTCTTCTGGCCGCCGGGCTGCTGGTCCTGCTGGCCGGCCTCGCCAGCTATTTCGTCTCCGACGTCAGCATTGTCGACACCAGCGGCTGGCCGGCCTGGCTGGCCTGGATCGACGGCGCCCTGAAGGCGATCGTGTTCCTGGTCGGCGTCGGCGTCTACCTGGTGCTGTTCCCGGCGATCATGACGCTGTTCATCGGCGTGTTTCTGGAGGACGTGGCCGACGCGGTCGAGGACCGGCACTATCCGCGCGATCCGCCGGGCCGGGCCGTGCCGGTGGCGACAAGCCTGGCGTCGTCCCTGCGCTTCCTGGGCACGACGGTCCTGCTGAACCTGGCGTCACTGCCGCTGCATGTGGTCTTTCTGTTCTTTCCGTTGTTAAACCTCTTTCTTTTCTATGGTTTAAACGGTTATCTTCTGAGTCGAGAGTATTTTGAGCTCGTAACCCTCCGGCATTTGAAGCCGCCGGCGATTCGGACCTTGCGGCGGGTTCATCGGGGGACGTTGCTGGCGACCGGTGTCGTGATCGTGTTCCTGATGACGATACCGCTGGTCAATCTGCTGGCGCCGGTCGTGGCCACCGCGGCCATGGTGCATGTCTACAAGCGATTGGCGGCGCGGCGGCCGGCCGCGTGATGACGGTCCGGGGACACGGGGGGGCGGCGGTTTTGACGTCACCCGCGGGGAAAGTGATCGGCGGTCGATAATTTTCCCTATGTCCCGAATCGGTAACGCGTTATTGGTGTTTTTCGCCGATGACGGTACGGAACGGGTTTCCGGCGGGTTTCGGCGTCCTGATCGGCTATTTGGATAGACATAACCATGTTTGGTCGTAAGAAGGATCAGAACGTTCCAACGACAGAGATGCCGGCGTCGGCGCGCGTTACGGCATCCACCACGGCGCAGCAGACACGGACAAGCAACATGGCCACGGCTTCAGGCGACCGGCCCACCGGTTCCGGCGGCTTCCGGCCGGAAATCGCCCGGCGCGTCCCCGACCTGCCGGGCGCCGCGCGTTCCGCCGGCGACGACGGCGAGGATTCGAAAAAGCTCATCGTCGGCCGCGAGATCGAGCTCAACGGCGAGATCACAACCTGCGACACGCTGGTCGTCGAAGGCCGGGTGACGGCCTCGCTGGGCCGCTGCCGGCGGATCGAGATCACCGAATCGGGCGTTTTCAAGGGCGCGGCGGAAATCGACGAAGCGGAAATCAGCGGCTTGTTCGAGGGCGATCTGAAGGTGCGCGGGCAGCTTCTGCTGCGTGCCAGCGGCCGGATCACGGGCGACGTCCGCTACGGCCGGCTGGAGATCGAATCCGGCGGCGAGATCGTCGGCAATCTGGCGACGATCGCCGAGGCGGCCGAGGCGACGGCGGCCACGCCGCTGGCGACCGCCGAGGCGAGCTGAGGGAATCTGGCGCGCATGGGTCGGACCGGGACGGCCACAGGAACAGTCGCAAACGCGTGCCGGTCGCGGCTTTGCTGCCGTGGCCTGCTGCCGCTGCTGCTGATGGCCGGTCTGGCCGCCTGCGGCACGCCGCGGCAGACGGTGTCCGAACCGGCGCCCGGGCCGGCGGCGGCGCCGGCACCGGTCGAGACCGACACCGGCACCGGCTCGTCCCACACCCGGCGGCAGATGGCGGCGCCGACGCGGCCGCCACGGCTGCCGCCGCCCGATGCCGGGCGCATGATGGGCCTGGACCGGAACGACCTGGCCTCGCTGCTGGGCAGTCCGACGCTGCGGCGCGCCGACCCGCCGGCCGAAGTCTGGCAGTACCGCGACAATGTCTGCGTGCTGCACGTCTTCCTGTACCAGGACCCGGTCAGCGGCGGCTATGCCGTAACCTATGTCGACACGGTGCAGCGCGGCGCCCGCCTGCTCAGCAACGACGAC
>JANQKO010000619.1 GCA_028281075.1 Alphaproteobacteria bacterium
CGTCGCCCTGCCGAAGATGCAGGGCACCCTGTCGGCGACCCAGGACCAGATCGCCTGGGTCGTGACCTTCAACCTGGTCGCGACCGCGGTGGCGACGCCGATGACGGGCTGGCTGGCCGCGCGTTTCGGGCGCCGCAACCTGCTGCTCTACGGCGTGTTCCTGTTTACCGCCTTCTCGCTGCTCTGCGGCCTGGCCACCAGCCTGCCGGAACTGGTGCTCTACCGTATCGGCCAGGGCCTGTTCGGCGCGCCGCTGGTGCCGCTGTCGCAGGCGATCGTGCTGGACACCTATTCCCGGCGCCAGCATGGCGGCGTGATGGCGATCTTCGGCATGGGCGTGGTGCTGGGGCCGATCATCGCGCCGACCATCGGCGGCTACCTGACCGAGGCGCAGAACTGGCGCTGGGTGTTCTTCATGATCGTGCCCTGCGGCCTGATCACGCTGCTCGGCGCCTGGCTGTTCATCACCGACCGCCGGCGCGAGCAGGACGTGCCGCTGGACTGGATCGGGTTCCTGTCGCTGGCCGCGGCGATCGCGCTGTTCCAGCTCATGCTGGACCGGGGCGAGCGGCAGAACTGGTTCGACTCGCCGGAGATCGTCGTCGAGGCCAGCCTGGCGCTGGTCGCCTTCTGGATCTTCGCGGTACACAGCCTGACGGCGGCCCGGCCGTTCCTCAATCCGAAGCTGCTGCTCGACCGGAATTTCGCGCTGGGCCTGATGTTCACGCTGGTCTTCGGCATGCTGAACTTCACGCCGATGACGCTGTTCCCGCCGCTGCTGCAGAACCTGCGCGGCTATCCCGACACCATCATCGGCCTGCTGCTGGCCGCGCGCGGCATCGGCACGCTGGCCGGCTTTTTCATCATGATGTTCGTCAGCCGCTTCGACCCGCGCTACTGGCTGGCGATCGGCTTCCTGATGCAGGGCATCGCCGGCTGGTACATGGCCCAGTTCGACATCAACCTGACCACCTGGGACGTCGCCTGGACCAGCGCCGTTCAGGGCCTGGGCGTCGGGCTGATCTGGGTGCCGCTGACCATGATCACTTTCGCCACGCTCGATCCGAAATACCTGCCCGAGAGCACGGCCGTGTTCCATCTGCTGCGCAACATCGGCAGCAGCATCTTCATCTCGATCAGTATCGCCGTGGTGCTGCGCACGGCGAACATCAACTACGCGACGATGACCGAGTTCGTGTCGCCGTTCAACGAGGCCATGCGCTATTCCTGGGTCGCCGGCGCCTGGAACACGGACAGCCCGCGCAGCCTGATGGTGCTGGGCGGCGAGATCGAGCGGCAGGCGCTGATGATCGGCTACGTGAACGCCTTCTGGCTGTTCGCGATCACGGCGTTCCTGGTCATACCGTTCATCTTCCTGCTGCGGCTGCGACGCCCGGAGGCGGCGGCCGGCGACGACTAGCCTTCGGGGATGCCAGCGGCCGTGATTGCGCGGGCGATGTCGTTCTCCGCCCGCGGCCCCATCAGATGGACACCGGCGACGCCGGGCGTGGCCCTCAAGGCCTGCATCAGCTCGGCGCAGATCGCCCGGCCCTCCGCCTTCGGGTCGGCCGCGCCCTCCAGGCGCCGGATGACGGCATCGGGAACGATCGAGCCCGGCAGGTTGTCGCGGATCCAGGTGGCCTGGCGGGCCGATGCCAGCGGGCCGATGCCCATCAGGACGAAGACCCGCCGCGTGATGCCGAGGTCCGCCAGCGCCGCCGCGTAGCGCCGGCAGATCCCGATGTCGAAGCAGAACTGGGTCTGCACGAAGTCCGCGCCCGCCTCGATCTTCGCCGACAGGCCGTGCGGCCGCCAGCCGGCCGGCGGATCGACCGGCGTGTCGGCTACACCGACGAACAGCCGCGGCGGCGGCGTGATCTCGCGCCCCGACGGCAGCCTGGCCTGATCGCGCATCAGGGTCGCCAGCCCGACCAGTCCCTTGCTGTCCAGGTCGTTGATAGCGGTGGCCTCGGGCGCGTCGCCACGTTCGATCGGATCGCCGCCGATGACCAGCATGTTCGGGATGTTGAACGCCGCCGCGCCCAGCACCTCGCGTTCCAGCGCCAGCGTGTTGCGGTCGCGCGTGGTGAACTGCAGCACCGGTTCGATGCCGGCCTGCAGCATCCGCGTTGCGGCGGCCAGGCTCGACAGATGCGCACGCGCGCCGGCGCCATCGGTCACGTTAACGGCGTCGACCAGTCCTTTCAGGGGCGCCACGCGATCGACGACCTGGTAGGCGTCCGCCGTCAGCGGCGGCGTGGTCTCCGCCGTCACCACGAAGCGGCCCGACCGCAGCAGGTGTTCCAGCCGGCCCGATGATTTATGGGATGTCGTCATGCGGCGCGAAACCGGATCGGCAGCGAGGTCAGGCCGCGCAGGATCATGCTGTCGCTCCAGGCCAGGTTGTCGCCGGCGATCGTCAGATCGGTCAGGCGTTCCAACACCCGCGGGATCGCGATCTGCCCTTCCAGCCGCGCCAGCGGCGCGCCGAGGCAGAAATGGATGCCGTGCCCGAAGGTAACGTTCCGCTTGACCGGCCGGCCGACGTCGAACCGGTCGGGGTCGTCGAAGGCGCGCGGGTCGCGGTTGGCGGCGTTCAGCATCGCGAACACCCGGTCGCCCTTACGGATGGTTGCGCCATGCAGCGGCACGTCGTCGTGGGCGACGCGAACCAGCGCGCCGCTGGGTCCGTCATAGCGCAGGAACTCCTCCACCGCCGAGGCCGCCAGCGACGGCTCGGCCCGCAGCCGCGCTTGCTCCCCGGGAAACCGCATCAGGTAGTAGAGGCCGTTGCCGATCAGGTTCGCCGTGGTCTCGTGGCCGGCGAACAGCAGCAGGATGCAGGTCGCGATCAGCTCCTCCTCGCTCAGCATGCTGCCGGCCTCCTCGGCCGCGATCAGCTCGCTGATCATGTCGTCGCGCGGCGCCGCGCGGCGCTCAGCGATGATGCCGCGGAAGCACTCGCTCATCGCCACCGTGGCCGCCTCGGCGCGGTCGTACTTCTCCGGCGTGATCAGGGCGCCGCCGACGAACAGCGCCAGGTCGTCGGACCAGGTCTTGAAGTTGTCGAGCTCGCCGCGCGGCACGCCCAGCATCTCCATCACCACCGAGGCCGGCAGCGGATAGGCGAAGTCCCGGATCACGTCCATCTCGCCCCGGCCGATGATGCCGTCCAGCAGGTCGTCGACGATGCCGACGATGCGGGGCCGCACGCGCTCGATGGCGCGCGAGGTGAAGCCGCGGTTCAGCAGCCGGCGCAGCCGCGTATGCTCCGGCGGATCCTGGAACACGGCCCACAGGCCGACTGACCATTCCAGCTCCTTGACCCGGGCCCGGCGCTCGGGCGGCAGGTGGGCGAAAAACGGCCGCATGCGGTCGGCCGAGAACCGCTTGTCCAGCGTGACGAACTGGCAGTCCGCGTAGCGGGTGACGACCCAGCCGCCGAGCGATCGGCTCCAGTGCAGCGGCTCCTCCTCGCGCAGGCGGGCCAGGACGGGGAACGGATCGGCGATCGTTTCGGGACTTCTCGGCTCGTAGGCGACCGGCATCCAACTCCTCCCTGCAAGCCGTGTCAGCGACTTTGTCGCGGTTTGCTTAGCATAATCGCCGCCGCCGCGCGGCGCATTTCTGGGGTCCGGCGGGGATCGGCGGGCCGGCGATGTTCACCAGGCCGAATACACCAGAAGATTGCCGGGAGGGCCGAATTTCTTGCCCGCGCTTTACAAATTCGCAGCCTTATTTTGTCCATAATTGGCGGTTCTTGTGCGCGGGCGCATGCGGCCGGCCATTGGCGGCCCGGCCTGCCCGTATTGTCCACATTTTCCACGACGATCCGCGACGCCTGAGGGATGCAGACCATGAAGCGAGTGCTCATCGCGGCGGCTCTGGCCGTCGGACTGTCGGCGCCGGCCCTGGCCGGTTTCAGCGACGGACAGCGGCTGTTTCAGGCCGGCGACTATGACGGCGCCATGGCGGCCTGGATGGCCGACGCCGATGCCGGCGACGCCCGCTCGCAGTTCAGCCTGGGGACGATGTATCATCTGGGCATCGGCGTCGCCGCCGATCCGGAGGTCGCGGCGGAGTGGTATCAGATGGCGGCCAGACAGGGCTATGAGCCGGCCCGGAGCGCGCTCGCGGCAATGGGCCGGGAGGTCGTGGCGGCGCCGGCGCGGCCGGCCGTGACGCCGCCGCGCATGTCCGGGAAGACGGACACGGACCGCGCGCCGCGGGACGCGCGCGAGCGCGTCGAGTTCGTGGTCAAGCAGCTGCTGGCGCAGGTCGACCACAGTGTCGGCGAACGCAGCGGCCGGCTGAGCTACGGCGACGTCACGGTCGTCGAGAGCGGCGCCGGCTACGACGTGACGGTGACCGACATCTATCTGGTCAGCGGCCGTGGCAGCGACGTCGAGATCGGCACCGTGACGGCCCGGGTCGGAGTCGAAGATGACCGGGTCTACGGTATCGATGTCGACCTGCCCGCGGCCCTGGTCGTGCGCGGCGCGCAATCCGGCCATGTCACCGACGTGACCTTCGGCGCGCGGCGCGCGAAAATCCGTTGGGACCGGCAGTTGCAGGCCATCGTGTTCGCGGACGTGGCGCTGGACAAGACGGTCATTCAGACCCGCGGCCAGGCCGACCGCGCGACCATCGAGACGATCGCGATCAACAGCGACCTGCGGGAAACGGACGGCCTCTGGTCGGGACCGGCGACGTTCAGCCTGCGTGGCATCGAGGCGGCCGCCGATGCCGGAAACACGTTCCGGCTGGGCGCGCTGACGCTGGGCGCCGAATTCACCCGGTTCGACATGCGGCGCTACGCCGATCTCGCCCGCGAGCTGGAAGCGAACCGGCAGCAGGGACGCGGCGAGCCCGACCTCGACGTGACCGGCCTCCTGGGCGGCGTCGCCTTCAACTTCGCCATCGGCGACCTGAACGTCGTCGGCAGCCGCAATGGCGATATCCAACTTGCCGAGGCGCACCTGACGCTGGCCTTCGAAAACCTTGACCAGCCGCTGGCGAACTTCATTCTCGACTATGGCCATGGCGGCGTCACCTCGGCGCGCACCGGCGTCGATGACGGTCTGTCGCCGCGCGAGCTGCGTCTGCGCACGACGCTGGACCGCATACCGCTGGCCAGCGTCGCCAAGCGCGGCGGCGTCATGGCGCTGGAATACGCCCTGCTGGGACAGGTCACGTCCAGCGGCGTTCTGGTCGAACAGCTCCGCCAGGAGCTGACGCAGGCCGGCACCATCCTCAGCATCGAGAACGGCACCTTCGCGGCGCCCAAGCTGTCCGGCGACCTGTCGGGCGCCTTGAAGGCGGACGCGTCGACGCCGCTGGGCGTGGTCGGCGCGTTCGACCTGCGGCTCGCGGGCCTGGTCGAGCTGGTCGGCGGCTACCTGGCCGGCGACGATCCGGCGGCGCCCGCCGCCGAGATCGTCAAGGCGCTGCGGAGCTTCGCCGACAAGGGCGTGCCGGACGGGGATGCCCTGACCTACCGGCTGGAAGTCCGCCGCGATGGCCAGGTCATGCTTAACGGCGAGAACGCCTTCACCGCGTTCATGGAAATGCAGCAGCCCTAGCAGGTTGCCGAGATGATCCGATATCGCGGCCGACCATCCTTCGAGACGCGTCCCTCCGGGCCGCTCCTCAGAGCGTGTGAATGAATTACTCCCGACCCAAAAGAAGCCGTCATGCTGGCGCAGGCCAGCATCCAGCGGCATCGCAAC
>JANQKO010000642.1 GCA_028281075.1 Alphaproteobacteria bacterium
CCAGTCGACGATCAGGTAGGCATCGAAGATCGGCATCTAGCCGGCGTCGTCCGCCTTCATGCTGCGCGGCCCCAGCGGGTGGTCGGCATGCGGATAGGGATGGTGATGATGGTGGTGGCCGTTGCCGTGCTGGTGGTGATGACCGTGATCATGGCCGTGCGCGTGATCGGCGTCGGTGCCGATGCCTTCGACGTGATGATGGTGGCTTTCCTGCGCCAGGCCGACCTCGGCCTCGAATCCCAGCACCTGCTCGCGGTACTTGCAGAGCTGGCAGTTCATGACGTTCGTGCCCTCCAGGATCTCGGCGACCCGGTCGGCGAAGGTGTCGAGCACCAGGGGATGGTCGTTCAGATAGCCCGCCTTGATGAACTCGATCTCCGGATGCCGGGCGGCGACCTGGTCGGTGTAGCCGTAGATGCGCTTGACCAGCACGCCGGTGAACAGGAAATAGGGAAACACGACGATGCGCCGGTAGCCGAGGCGGGCGGCATGCTCCAGCCCCGGCGCGACCAGCGGGAAGGTGACGCCGGAATAGCAGGTCTCGGCCCAGCCGAAACCCATGCCCTCCCACAGCATGCGGCAGACTTTCGCGACGTTGGAATTGGCATCGGGGTCGGAGGCGCCGCGTCCGACGACGACCAGGCAGGTGTCGTGGCGAGCGACATCGCCGCCGGCCGCGGCCAGCGCCGCCTCGATACGGTCGCCGGCGGCGCGGATCAGCTTCAGGTCGATGCCGAGCTCGCGGCCATAGTCGATCTCGACATCGTCATGCTGGGCCGCATAGGTGTTCAGCACCGAGGGAATGTCGTTCTTGGCATGGCCCGCCGCGAACAGCATGCCGGGCACGGCCAGGATGCGGCGGACGCCGCGGCCGCGCAGCGCGTCGAGGCCGTCGCGGATGATCGGCCGGGCGAACTCCAGGAAACCGCTGTCGACGTCGTACTCCGGCAAGCGCGCCTTCAGGCCGTTGGCGATGGCCTCGAATTCGGTCACGGCTTCGGTATCGCGGCTGCCGTGGCCGCAAACCATGACGCCCAGTTTGCTCATGCTGTTTTCATCCTCTGTGGCCGCTTTATGCTGGCGGCATGTTCCTGTCGACGACCTGGGGTGTGGACCTCTGCGCCGTGCTGACGCTGGCGCTGGTGCTGGACTGGCTGATTGGCGATCCGCAGGCGCTCTACCGCCGGGTGCCGCATCCTGTCGTGCTGTTCGGCCGGCTGGTCGGGCGGCTGGAGGCCGAGCTGAACCGCGGCGCGGCGCGGCGGCTGCGCGGGCTGGCGGCGATCCTGCTGACGGCCGGCCTGGCGGCCGGCATCGGCGCGCTGCTGACCCGGATCTTCGGCGCGGTGCCGTTCGGCTGGTTGATCGAAGTCCTCGCCGTGGCGACGCTGATCGCGCAGCGCGACCTTTACGGTCATGTCGCGGCGGTGGCCCGCGCGCTCGACCGCGACGGGCTCTATGGCGGCCGGCTGGCCGTGGCGCATATCGTCGGCCGCGATCCGCAGTCGCTGGACGCGGCCGGCGTCGGCCGGGCGGCGATCGAGTCCTGCGCCGAGAACTTCTCCGACGGCGTCGTGGCGCCGGCGTTCTGGTATCTGTTGCTCGGCCTGCCGGGCCTGCTGGCCTACAAGGCGATCAACACGGCCGACAGCATGATCGGGCATACAACGCCGCGCTACCGCCGGTTCGGCTGGGCGGCGGCGCGCCTGGACGACCTGGTGAACCTGATCCCGGCGCGTATCGCCGGCGGGCTGCTGGCGCTGGCGGCGTTTCCCTGGGCGGACGCCGGCAATGCCTGGCGCGCCATGTGGCGCGACGCGCGCAAGCACCGCTCGCCCAATGCCGGCTGGCAGGAGGCGGCCATGGCCGGGGCGCTGGGCCTGGCGCTGAACGGCCCCCGGCGCTATGGCGGCGTGATCAAGGACGACCCCTGGATGGGCGACGGCCGCGGCGCCGTGACCAGCGACGATATCCGCCGGGCGCTGAAGCTCTACGCGGTAGCCTGCGGCCTGCTGCTGGCCACGGTCCTGCTCTGTTGGCTTATCTAGCACCCGCCACCTCCAGCATGGCGTCGAGGTCGAGCGCCGCTTCCAGGTGATCGGCCAGCGCGTCGAGCGTCCGTTCCACGACCGTGTCGAAGACGACGCCGCTGTCCGGCCGGGCGACGAGCCCGTTCAGGAAGGCGTGGCGGAAACCGTCGGCGGCGAACAGGCCGTGCACATAGCAGCCCATGACCCGGCCGTCGGCCGACACGGCGCCGTCGTGACGATCGCCGAGCGTCAGGAACGGCCGGGCCAGGTCCGGGCCGTCGGTGACGCCGACATGCATCTCGTAGCCGCGCACCGCCGCGCCGCCGTCGCGGGCGCGACCCTCGACCTCGACCAGCGCCTTGTCGGCCGTCAGGCGGGTCGTCACGTCGAGCAGGCCGAGGCCCGGCGCGCGGCCGGCATCGCCCTCGATGCCGTCGGGATCGGCGACCTCGCGGCCCAGCATCTGGAAGCCGGCGCAGACGCCGATGACGGCGCCGCCGCGCCGGACATGGGCCGCGATGTCGACGTCCCAGCCCTGTTCGCGCAGGAAGGCGAGATCGGCGAGCGTCGCCTTCGAGCCCGGCAGCAGGATCAGGTCGGCGTCGCCCGGCAGCGCCCGGCCGGGCGGCACCATGTCGACGGCGACATCCGGCTCGGCCCGGAGCGGATCGAGGTCGTCGAAGTTTGCGATGCGCGACAGGCGCGGCACGGCGACGCGGATCGGCCGGTCGCCGCCATAGCCCTGGCCGTCGAGCGCCAGCGCGTCTTCCGCCGGCAGTTGCCGCGCGTCGGGAAAATACGGCACGACACCGAAGCTCGGCAGGCCGGTGCGGTCGTCGATCACGGCCAGGCCGTCGTCGAACAGCGAGGCATCGCCGCGGAACTTGTTGATCAGATAGCCCTTGAGGCGGGCGCGCTCGGCCGGCGGCAGCAGGGCGCAGGTGCCGACGATGGCGGCGATGACGCCGCCCCGGTCGATATCGCCGATCAGCGCCACCGGCAGGTCAGCCGCTTCGGCGAAGCCCATGTTGGCGATGTCGCCGGCGCGCAGGTTCACCTCCGAGGCGCTGCCGGCGCCCTCGACCAGCAGCAGGTCGGCGTCTTGCGACAGCCGCTCGAAGCTGTCGAGCACGTGTTCCAGCAGCGACGGCTTCATCGCCTGGTATTCGCGCGCCCTGGCATTACCGACGACCCGGCCCCGGACCACGACCTGGGCGCCGGTCTCGGTCTGCGGCTTCAGCAGCACCGGATTCATGTCGACATGCGCGGCGACGCCGCAGGCGCGCGCCTGCAGCGCCTGGGCGCGGCCGATCTCGCCGCCGTCGGCCGTGACGGCGGCGTTGTTCGACATGTTCTGCGGCTTGAACGGCCGCACGGCCAGGCCCCGGCGGGCATAGGCGCGGCCAAGGCCGGCGACGACGGTCGACTTGCCGACGTCGGAGCCGGTGCCCTGGAACATGAGCGCGGATACGGCCATGGCGGTCCCTAGAACTCGATGCCCGGCTGCGCCTTCACGCCGGCGCGGAAGGGATGCTTGACCATGGTCATCTCGGTGACGAGATCGGCGGCCTCGATCAGCGGCTCCTTGGCGTTGCGGCCGGTGACGATGACGTGCAGGTCGGGCGGGCGGTTCGCCAGCACGTCGACGACCTCGTCGATATCGAGATAGTCGTAGCGCAGCACGATGTTGAGCTCGTCCAGCAGGATCATCCTGTAGGCCGGATCCGGGCCGCGGCAGGCCGCGATCATCTCCTTCGCCACGTCCCAGGCCTGCCGGGCGGCGTCGATGTCGCGCTGCCGGTCCTGGGTGTCCCAGGTGAAGCCCTCGCCCATGGTGCGCATGGTGACGCGGTCGGGGAACTGTTCCAGCACGGCGCGCTCGCCGGTCTCCCACTTGCCCTTGACGAACTGCACGATGCCGATCGGGAAACCGCGGCCCAGCGCCCGCATGACCAGGCCGAAGGCGGCCGTCGACTTGCCCTTGCCCTTGCCGGTATGGACGATCAACAGGCCCTTCTCGATGGTCTTGGTGGCCAGGATCTTGTCGCGCGCGGCCTTTTTCTTGCGCATCTTCTCGGCGTGGCGGGCGTCGAGCTCGGCTTGCGTCGGTTCGCTGGTCATGTCCCCTCCCCGGCCAGGTCGGCCAGATGTCCGGCGGCCGAATTGCGGCGTGGCCGCCACAGCCCCCGTTCCCGGGCCTCGGTCAGCCGCTCGGCGATCTCGCGCAAGGCCGCCGGGTTGTTGTCGGCGATGAAGCCGCGCACCGCGTCGTCGCCCAGATACGCATCGTATACCGCATCGAAGTGGTGGTCGGCGACACAGCGCGCCGTGGCGGCGAAGGCGAAGAGGTAATCGACCGTCGCCGCCATCTCGAAGGCGCCCTTGTAGTCGTGGCGCATGACGCCGGCGATCCATTTCGGATTGACCACGCGGGCGCGGACAACACGGCCGATTTCCTCTTCCAGCGTACGGATCTTCGGGCTGTCGGGCCGGGAATGGTCGTTGTGGTAGACCACCGGCTGCCGGCCCGAGGCGACGCGCACGGCCGCCGTGATGCCGCCCTCGAACTGGTAATAATCATCCGAGTCCAGGAGGTCATGCTCGCGGTTGTCCTGGTTGTGCAGGACCAGCTCGATGTCCTTCAGGCGCCGCTCGAACAGCCGGTGCTCGGCGGCGCCACCGCCGGCGCCGTAGGCATAGCCGCCCCAGGCCACATAGGCGCGGGCGAGGTCGGCGTCCGAGCGCCAGCCGCGCTCGTCGATCAGCGCCTGCAGTCCGGCGCCATAGGCGCCCGGCTTCGACCCGAAGATGCGGTGCGCCGCGCGCGCCATGGCGGCGGCGCCGTCCAATCCGGCTTCACGCAAGTGCGCCGCGTCGGCCTTGACCCGCGCGGCGACCGGATTGAGATCCGCCGGCTCGTCCAGCGCCGCGACGCGGCGCACGGCGCGATCGAGCAGGTCGACCTGGGCCGGAAACGCGTCGCGGAAGAAGCCGGAGATGCGCAGGGTGACGTCGACGCGCGGCCGGTCCAGCAAACTGAGCGGCGTGCAGAATCATGCCGTCACGGCCATCCGGGGAAATCAGTCCCAAACTTATACCATCATCGGCGGGAAC
>JANQKO010000672.1 GCA_028281075.1 Alphaproteobacteria bacterium
GCGATCATGGCCCGCTCGCTCGGCCTGCCGGCCGTGCTGGGCGTGCCGGAGATCCTGGGCAGCATCCGTCCCGGCGACACCGTGATCGTCGACGGCGCCAACGGCCGCCTGGTGGTCAATCCGACGCCCGAGACCGAGCGCCGCTATCGCGCCCGCGCCGAGGAGCTGCGCAAGGAAGAGCGCGTCCTGGCCCGGCTCAAGAACCTGAAGGCCGAGAGCCAGGACGGCGTCACGGTCTCTCTGCAGGCCAACATGGAGCTGCCGTCGGAGCTGGAATCGGCGCTGCGGGTGGGCGCCGAGGGCGTCGGCCTGCTGCGCAGCGAGTTCCTGTACATGAACCGCGAGGACCTGCCGGACGAGGACGAGCAGTATCGGGCGCTGCGGCTGATCGTCGAGGGTCTGGATGGCCGGCCGGTGACGGTGCGCACGCTCGACGTCGGCGGCGACAAGCTGGCCTATTCGCTGGGCGAGCATCTGGGCGATGCCGCCAACCCGGCGCTGGGCCTGCGCGCCATTCGCCTGTCGCTGAAGGTCCGGCCGCTGCTGGAGACCCAGCTCGCCGCCATGCTCCGGGCCGGCGCGCACGGGCGTCTGCGCATCCTGCTGCCCATGGTCACCGGCGCCGCCGAGGTGCGCCAGGTGCGCGAGGCCATGGACAAGGTGGCGCGCCGCCTGCGCCGCCGGCGGGTCGCGATCGCCGATCCGCTGCCGCCGCTCGGCGTGATGATCGAGACACCGGCGGCGGCGCTGGCCGCCGACAGCCTGGCCTTCGCGTCGGATTTCTTCTCGATCGGCACCAACGACCTGACCATGTACACGCTGGCCATCGACCGCGGCAACGAGCAGGTGGCGCATCTTTACGATCCGCTGCATCCGGCCGTGCTGCGGCTGCTGCAGTTCGCCACCGAGGCGGCGCTCCGGGCCCGCATCCCGGTCAATCTGTGCGGCGAGATGGCGGGCGATCCGCGCTACACGGCGCTGCTGCTGGGCCTGGGCCTGCGCGACCTGTCGATGTCGGCGCTGAACCTGCCGCGGGTCAAGCGCCGCGTCCGCAAGCTCCGGGTCGCCGAGGCCGTGCGCCGCTCGGCCAGCGTCATGGAACAGGCCGATCCCGGCCGCATCGCCGCCATGCTCGACGATTTCAACGCGCTGGTCTGACCGCCGGCGGCGAACGTAACCTTTCCATTTGCACCGAAAGCGGGCGATTCCGGGATTTTTCCGGCTCGCCGCCCGGGTTTTTAAAGCATTCTTAAAGATATAAAGATTTCTTTATGCTTGCATCGACGGGTTGCCGTTGATATTCAGCCGGCACCGCTGCGGAGGGGGTCCGCGGTGACCGAATTGACCCATACGCGCGCGGCCGCGGCCGCGCTGTTCGGAGCCGAAGCATGAGCACGTCCACCGACTACAAGGTAGCGGACATCTCGCTGGCCGACTGGGGCCGCAAGGAGATCGCCATCGCCGAAACCGAGATGCCGGGCCTGATGGCCCTGCGCGAGGAATACGGCGCCTCGAAACCCCTGAAAGGCGCCCGCATCGCCGGCTGCCTGCACATGACCATTCAGACCGCCGTGCTGATCGAGACCCTGACGGCGCTGGGCGCCGAGGTGCGCTGGTCGTCCTGCAACATCTTCTCGACCCAGGACCAGGCCGCCGCCGCGATCGCCGCCACCGGCGTGCCGGTGTTCGCCTGGAAGGGCGAGACGGAAGACGAGTTCTGGTGGTGCATCGACCAGACCATCGAGGGGCCGGACGGCTGGCGGCCGAACATGATCCTGGATGACGGCGGCGACCTGACCGTGGTCATGCACGAGAAGTATCCGGCGCTGATGGCCGACGTGAAGGGCCTGTCGGAAGAGACCACGACCGGCGTGCACCGGCTCTATGAAATGGAGCGCGACAAGACCCTGCAGGTGCCGGCGATCAACGTGAACGATTCCGTCACCAAGTCGAAGTTCGACAATCTCTACGGCTGCCGCGAGAGCCTGGTCGACGGCATCAAGCGGGCCACCGACGTCATGCTGGCCGGCAAGACCGCGGTGGTCTGCGGCTATGGCGACGTCGGCAAGGGCTCGGCGGAATCGCTGCGCAGCCAGGGCGCCCGCGTGGTCGTCACCGAGATCGATCCGATCTGCGCGCTGCAGGCGGCGATGGAAGGCTACCAGGTGCTGACCATGGACGAGGTCGCCGCGACCGGCGACATCTTCGTCACCGCCACCGGCAACAAGGACGTGATCACGGTCGACCATATGCGGGAAATGAAGGACCGGGCGATCGTCTGCAACATCGGCCACTTCGATTCCGAGATCCAGATCGCCGACCTGAAGAACTTCAAGTGGCACAACGTCAAGCCGCAGGTCGACGAGGTCGAGTTCCCGGACGGCAAGCGGCTGATCGTGCTGGCCGAGGGCCGGCTGGTGAACCTGGGCTGCGCCACCGGCCACCCCAGCTTCGTGATGAGCGCCTCGTTCACCAACCAGGTGCTGGCCCAG
>JANQKO010000676.1 GCA_028281075.1 Alphaproteobacteria bacterium
CGACCGAGCTGATCGGCTCGACCCAGATCCAGGGCCGGGCCTCCATGGGCGGCAATCTGTGCAACGCCTCGCCCGCCGCCGACAGCGTGCCGGCGCTGATCGCCGCCGGTGCCATCTGCACCGTCGCCGGCCCCGACGGCCGCCGCGAGGTGCCGGTCGAGGAGGTTCCCGCCGGGCCGCGCGCGACGTCGCTGGCCAGGGGCGAGATCCTGGTCGATTTCTGGCTGCCGGCGCGGCCGCCACGCACGGGTGATGCCTATCTCAGGTTCATTCCACGCACCGAGATGGACATCGCCGTCGTCGGCGCCGGCGTGCGGCTGACGCTCGATGACGGCGGCACGGTCAGCGACGCCCGCGTGGCGCTGGGCGCGGTGGCGCCGACGGCGCGACTGGTGCCGGCGGCGGCCGAGGCCCTGATCGGCAGCACGGTCGACGACAACGCGCTGGCGCGGCTCGACGCGGCGGCGCGGGCGGCCTGCCAGCCGATCGACGACAAGCGCGGCACCGTCGAGTACCGCATCAAGGTGGCCGGCGTGCTGGCCCGGCGGGCGGCCGGGATCGCGCTCGATCGGGCAAGGAGCGACTGAGCGATGGCGAAGAACCACGTAACGACGACGATCAACGGCGAGGCCGTCGAGTTCCTCTGCGAGACGCAGCAGACCCTGCTGGACGTGCTGCGCGACGAGCTGGACCTGACGGGCAGCAAGGAAGGCTGCGCGTCGGGCGATTGCGGCGCCTGCAGCGTCATGCTGAACGGCCGCCTGGTCTGTTCCTGCCTGGTGCTGGGCGTCGAGACCGAGGGCGCCGAGGTCGAGACCATCGAGGGCATGGCCAACGGCGAGGAACTGCACCCGCTGCAACAGAAGTTTCTCGAACATGCGGCATTACAGTGCGGTATCTGCACGCCGGGATTCCTGGTCGCGGCGAAGGACCTGTTGGAACGCAACCCGGACCCGACCGAGACCGAGGTCCGCTACTGGCTGGCCGGCAACCTGTGCCGCTGCACCGGCTATGACAAGATCATTCGCGCCGTGCTGGATACGGCCGCCGAGATGAGGGGAGCCTGATCATGGGCAACGAATCGAAAACGTTTAAAGTCGTCGGCCACCGTCCGGTCCGTCCCGATGGCGTTGGCAAGGTCACCGGCCGCGACCGCTTCGGCGCGGACTACTCGCTGCCGGGTATGCTGGTCGGCAAGGTGCTGCGCAGCCCGCACGCGCACGCCCGCATCAAGTCGATCAACGTCGACAAGGCGCTGGCGCTGCCGGGCGTGAAGGCGGTCGCCAGCTCGGCCGACCTGCCCGAGATCCCGCCCGAGCAGGCCTATATCGGCGAGGGCCCGCTGAACATGCGCGACATGGCGCATAACTGCCTGGCGCGCGGCAAGGTGCTCTATGACGGCCATGCCGTCGCCGCCGTCGCCGCGACCAGCGCGTCCATCGCCGAGGAGGCCTTGTCGCTGATCGAGGTCGACTACGAGGTGCTGCCGCACGTCATCGAGGTCGAGGCGGCGATGGCGGCGGACGCGCCGCTGTTGCACGACGACCTGTTCACCAAGGGCGTGAAGCCGGCCCCGGACAAGCCGTCGAACGTCGCCAAGCGGGTCGATCTCGGCATCGGCAACGTCGAGGACGGCTTCGCCCGGGCGGACGAGGTCATCGAGCGCAAGTATTCGACCCAGGCCATCCACCAGGGCTATATCGAGCCGCAGGCGACGCTGGTGAACGTGGCCGAGGATGGCCAGATCCAGATCTGGTCCAGCAGCCAGGGCCAGTTCATGGTCCGTGCTTACACGGCCAAGATCCTCGGCATCGAGAACTCGCAGATCCGCGTGACGCCGGCCGAGATCGGCGGCGGCTTCGGCGGCAAGACGGTGATCTATCTCGAGCCGGTGGCCGCTGTGCTGTCGCGCAAGTCGGGTCGGCCGGTGAAGATGGTCATGACCCGCGACGAGGTGTTCCGGGGCACCGGGCCGACCTCGGGCGGCACCGTCGAGGTGAAGATCGGCGCCACCAAGGACGGCAGGATCACGGCCGCGGAAGCGGTGCTGAAGTTCCAGGGCGGCGCCTTCCCGGCCTCGCCCGTGCAGCAGGGCTGCATGGCCGCCTACGCGCCCTACGACATCGAGAACGTGCGGGTGATCGGCTTCGACGTCGCCACCAACCGGCCGCGCGTCGCCGCCTACCGGGCGCCGGGCGCGCCGATCTCGGCCTTCGCGGTCGAGAGCGCGCTCGACGAGCTGGCGAAGAAGCTCGGCGTCGATCCGCTCGACCTGCGCGAGATGAATTCGGCCAAGCAGGGCACGCAGGCCGCCTACGGGCCGAAATTCCAGGAAATCGGCATGCTGGAGACGGTGCAGGCGGCGAAGGCGCACGAGCACTACAAGACGCCGCTGGGGCCGAACCAGGGCCGGGGCGTGGCCTCGGGCTTCTGGTTCAACATCGGTGGCGAATCCTGCGCCGACCTGCACATCAACGAGGACGGCACCGCGGTGCTGGTCTCGGGCAACCCGGATATCGGCGGCTCGCGCGCCTCGCTCGCCATGATGGCGGCCGAGGAGCTGGGCATCGAGGTCGAGAAGATCCGCCCGATCGTCGGCGACACCAGCTCGATCGGCTTCACCTTCCTGACCGGCGGCAGCCGCGTCACCTTCGCCACCGGCATGGCCGTGGTCGAGGCGGCGCGTGACGCCATTCGCGACATGCGCGAGCGGGTGGCCAAGATCTGGGACATCCCGGTCGACGCCGTGGTCTGGGAGGACGGGCATGCCCGCCCGGCCAGCAGCAACGCCGGCGATTTCGAGCCGATGTCGCTGGCCGAGATCGCGGCCATGGCGCCGAAGACCGGCGGGCCGATCAACGGCCACGGCGCGCTGAACGCGCAAGGGGCGGGCCCCGGCTTCGCCACGCATATCTGCGACGTCGAGGTCGACCGCGAGACCGGCCACGTCACGATCCTGCGCTACACGGCGGTCCAGGACGTCGGCCGGGCGATCCACCCGAGCTATGTCGAGGGCCAGATCCAGGGCGGCGTCGTGCAGGGCATCGGCTGGGCGCTGAACGAGGAGTATATCTACAACGAGGACGGCCAGTTGGAGAACGCGGGCTTCCTCGACTACCGGGTGCCGGTGGCCTCCGACATGCCGATGATCGACGCGGTGATGGTCGAGGTGCCGAATCCGAAGCATCCCTATGGCGTGCGCGGGGTCGGCGAGGTGCCGATCGTGCCGCCCATGGCGGCGGTGGCGAATGCCATCGAGAGCGCGGTCGGCACGCGCATGGCCGACCTGCCGATGTCCCCGCCTCGGCTGCTGCACGCCTTGGACAACGGCGCCTAGGACCCGTCCGTGCCCCGGGTGGTGCTGACCGCGGGTCTGGCCCAGGTCTACACGTCGGGCGAGACCGAGATCGAGGTGCCGGGCAGCAATGTCCGGCAGCTCCTCAAGGCGCTGGACGAGCGTTATCCGGGCTTGGGCGAGCAGATCCGTGAGTCGATGGCCATCGCCATCGACGGCGAGATCTATCAGGACGCCATGTTCGAATCGGTCGACGACTCGAACGAGATCTTCATCATGCCGAAGATCGGCGGTGGGTGAGGCAGCCGGGGCTGTCGCCTGGCGGCTACAGACCAACACCCCCTCCCAACCCTTGAACGTATACGTTCAAGGGTTGGGAGGGGGTGGCTCTTGTTGTTGGTCAGTCTCGGGGTCGATTCAAGCTGAGTGCAGAATAGGGCGTTAAAGAATTCCCCGAACAGGTCGGATACTTACCCTTCGCCGCACGACGCCCGAACTGGGAAGAAGCGGACAAAGCCGGCGCTCACAAAGCCACGATGAACGTCAGTTAAGTGCTTTGTCGGATCGCTTGCCGCCTTCCATCTCTGTTGCCAGAGCATCCATTTTGCAAGCCCGGAAGTGCTGAAGCTGATCTAGCCAATCATTTGCACGGGGTCGGACAGCACATCAAAGGCGTTCATAGTTCCTCGCCAGTGTAGAACGCAGCGGTGCGTTTTGCAGTTTCTTTAGCGATCTGCGCGTCTGTTCCGGTTTCGGCGTGGGCCTTGCCCCATGCTTCGGCCCATCCACGCAATGTGGCCTTGCCTGTCGCGCTCACGGACCAGGCTTCTCCGGCCTCGATGGTCGATGTCCCTTC
>JANQKO010000019.1 GCA_028281075.1 Alphaproteobacteria bacterium
TCCGCCGGCATGACAATTGGGGGCGAGCCTTCGGCGGTTTCTTCGCGGCCGCGCAGGCCGGCATGACCGTGATCCGGGATAAACGACAAACCGCCCGGACTTTTGCTCCGGTTACTGAGCATGAGGATAAGCCGTTAGATTCAAAAGATTCCTCATCCTGAGGAAGCCCCGATAGGGGCTGTCTCGAAGGATGGTTGGCCGGGCGATCCGATCATTTCAACAGCCTGCTAGCACCCCGCCCGCAGCGCCGACCAGATCCGTTCCGGCGTCGCCGGCATGTCGATGTGGGTGACGCCGGATTCGGCCAGCGCGTCGACCAGCGCGTTCATCACCGCCGGCAGCGCCCCGGACACGCCGGCCTCGCCGCAGCCCTTGACGCCCAGCGCGTTGGTCGTCGCCGGCACCGGGTGCGAGGCGAAGCCGAAGGCCGGCACCTGATCGGCGCGCGGCATGGCGTAATCCATGAACGAGCCGCTGAGCAACTGGCCCTCGCCGTCATAGACGGCCCGTTCCATCAGCGCCTGGCCGATGCCCTGGACGACGCCGCCATGCACCTGGCCCTCGACCAGCATGGGATTGATCAGCGTGCCGAAATCGTCGACCACCACGTAGCCCGCGATCTCGACGGCGCCGGTCTCGGGATCGACCTCGAGCTCGCAGACATGGCAGCCGTTGGGGTAGCTCGACGGGCCGGTGTCGGCGATCAGCGACGCGTCGAGATTGGCCGGCAGGTCGTCCGGCAGGCCGCCGGCCTCGCGCGCGCGGCGCGCCAAGTCCATGATCGGGATCGTCCGGTCGGTGCCGACGACACGGAAGATACCGTCGGCGAAGTCGATGTCCTCGACCGCGGCCTCCAGGAAATGCCCGGCCAGTTGCCGCCCCCGGGCGATCACCGCGTCGCCCGCCACCAGGATCGCGTTGCCGCTGGCCATGGTCGAGCGCGAGCCGCCGGTGCCACCGCCGGCGATGAGCTCGTCGCTGTCGCCCTGCAGCAGGCGCACCTTGTCGAACGGCACGCCCAGCTTGTCGTGCAGGATCTGCGCGAACGTGGCGGCATGGCCCTGGCCGTAATTCAGCGTGCCGGTGACGATGGTGACGCCGCCATCGGCATCGAAGCGGATGCCGCCCATCTCCTTGCCCGGCGGCGCCGTGACCTCGAGATAGGTGGCGAGCCCGATGCCGCGCAGCCGGCCGCGCGCGCGGGCCGCCGCGCGCCGGTCCGGAAAGCCCGCCCAGTCGGCCGCGATCAGGCATTTGTCCATCAGGGCGGCGAAATCGCCGCTGTCGTAGATCTGGCCCGAGGCGGCGGTGAACGGCATGGCGTCGGCCGGGATCATGTTGCGGCGGCGCAGCGCCACCGGATCGCGGCCGGTCTCGCGCGCCGCCTTGTCGATCAGCCGCTCCATGTAATAGTTCGCTTCCGGCCGGCCGGCGCCGCGATAGGCGCTGACCGGGGTGGTGTTGGTGAACACGCATTTCATGTGCACGGCGATGGCCGGCGTGCGGTAGCAGCTCGGCAGGTTCTTGTGGATGTTGACGGACTGGACGTTGGGACCGACGGTCGAGACATAGGCGCCCATGTTGGCGAGACCGCTGACGCGCGCGGCCAGGAAGTTGCCGTCGGCGTCCAGCGCCAGCTCGGCCTCGACCAGACTGTCACGGCCGTGCTGGTCGGAGAGAAAGCTCTCGCCCCGCTCGTCGCACCATTTCACGGGCCGGCCCAGCGCCCGGGCGGCGTGCAGCAGCGCGACATATTCCGGATACGGCGGCGCCTTCATGCCGAACGAGCCGCCGACATCGTAGATACGCACGCGCAGCTTCTCGGGCGGCACCTTGAGGATGTTGTTGGCGAGCGCGTTGCGCAGCCCGAAGGCGCCCTGCGCCCCGACATGCAGCGTGAAGCGTTCGCCGCCGGCATCGTATTCGGCGACGGCGGCGCGCGGCTCCAGCGCGGCGACGACCAGGCGGTTGTTGTCGATCCCGAGCCGCGTCACGTGCGCGGCCCCGGCGAAGGCGCGATCGACGGCGGCGACATCGCCGGCCTTCCAGTCGAGGCAGATATTGTCGGGGGCCTGGTCCGGCCAGACCGGGACCGCGTCCGGCGCCACCGCCTGCTCGACCGTGGTCACCGCCGGCAGCGGGTCGACGTCCAGCATGACCAGCTCGGCCGCGTCCCTGGCCCGCGCCGGCGTCACGGCCACGACCAGCGCCACAGGATCGCCCAGGTGCCGCACGCGGCCGACGGCGAGCGCCGGACGCGGCGGCACGATCAGCGGCCGGCCGTCATGGCTCTTCAGTGGCAGCGCGCAGGGCAGGTCGCCATAGGCGGCGAGGTCGTCGGCCGTGTAGACCGCCAGCACGCCCGGCGCCGCCGCCGCCTCGGCGGTGTCGAGGCCGTTGATGACGCCGTGCGCGATCGTCGAGCGGACCAGCACGCCATGGGCCTGCCCCGGCAGGTTGATGTCGTCGGCGTAGCGACCGCCGCCGGTCAGCAGGCGCGGGTCCTCGGTGCGCCTGACCGGCTGCCCGACGCCATACTTCTCGGTCCGCTCGCGCGGCGTGTCGGCACCACTCATCGTCAAATTCCCATGTCGGAAGGCGCGTCCGCGGCCCGGAACGGGAGACCGCGACCCATGCCGCAAGGACCCAAGGTCGAAGAGCCGGCATGCTACATCAATTCCGTGACAGGCCAAGGGGCCACGTGGAATGTGCCTGAATTAGCAATATTTGCTATAGTTCGATGATCAATTCGGAGCCCGCCGGACACTTGAAACATGAACATTTCGTTGACCAAGCATTTCGAGGCATTCGTCGAGCAACAGGTGGCAACGGGTCGCTACAACAACAGCAGCGAAGTGATAAGGGCCGCGCTACGCCTGCTTGAGGACGAAGTCGAAAGGCACGGCATGTTGAAAGCCCGCATACGCCAGGGTCTCGATGACCTCGATGAAGGTCGGGTTACGACCGCCAACGGAAAGCCAGAACTCAAGGCTTTCATGGATGATGTAAAAACACGGGGTCGACAAAAATTAAAGGAAAGACATTCCGAATAACGGCGACGGCCGAAGCAGATCTCGACGACATCTGGTCCTATATCGCAAGAGATAACCCGGCAAACGCTGACAAGTTTATCGATCAGCTATATGAGAGGTTCAGCGCTCTTGCCGACATGCCGTATATGGGAACAACGGCTGAGTCATTGGCGCCGGATCTGCGGGTTTCGGCGTTTCGTAACTACCTGATCTTCTACCGTCCAGCCAATGACGCGACGGAAATCATCCACGTCTTCCACGGCGCGCGCGATATCAGCCGACTAATCTAGCCGGCCTTTCTCACCGGCTTCATGGTCTGCACCGGGTCGCGTCCCCGTCGACCGAGCCGGATGGTGACCTCGATACCGTCATCCAGGCTCGCCAGCATGCGGATCAGCCGGTCGAGCGTAAAGCGCCCGAGGTCGGCGTTGCGAACACGGGAGAAATCCGCGGCGGCAAACCCCGTCGCGCTTTCGGCCCCGCGCACGGTCAGCTTGCGGTCGCCGAGTATGCCGATGATCCGGGCAGCCAGAACGGCCCTGGCCTGCTTCAGGTCAGCGTCCGGATCGCCGACGTCGCGGAAGACATTGCCACTGCCCGGGATCGTTTCGATGCCGTCTTCGCCCATCGCGAAGTGATGTCAAACATGACCCCACAAATCAAGACCACCACCCCCTCGCCCCCTCAATCCAGCATCGGCAGCTTCAGATCGTGCTCGCGGGCGCATTGGATGGCGTCGTCGTAGCCGGCATCCGCGTGGCGCATGACGCCGGTGGCCGGGTCGTTGTGGAGGACGTTGGCGAGGCGGCGGGCGGCGGCCTCGGTGCCGTCGCAGAGGATGACCATGCCGGCATGCTGGCTGAAGCCGATGCCGGTGCCGCCGCCGTGGTGGATCGAGACCCAGGTGGCGCCGCCGGCGCAGTTCAGCAGCGCGTTCAAGAGCGGCCAGTCGGCGACCGCGTCCGAGCCGTCGGCCATGGCCTCGGTCTCGCGGTTGGGGCTGGCGACCGAGCCGGAATCGAGGTGGTCGCGGCCGATCACCACCGGGCCCTTCAGTTCGCCGGACGCCACCATCTCGTTGAAGGCGAGGCCGACACGGGCGCGGTCGCCGAGGCCGAGCCAGCAGATCCGGCTGGGCAGGCCCTGGAACTGGATGCGCGTCCGCGCCATGTCGAGCCAGTTGTGCAGGTGCGGGTCGGCGACCAGCTCCTTGACCCTGGCATCCGTGGCGTAGATGTCGTCGGCCTCGCCCGACAGCGCGGCCCAGCGGAACGGCCCCTTGCCGCGGCAGAACATCGGCCGGATATAGGCCGGCACGAAGCCGGGGAAGTCGAAGGCACGGTCGACACCGGCTTCCTTGGCGAACTGACGGATGTTGTTGCCATAATCGATCGTGGGCACGCCGGCGGCATGGAAGTCGAGCATGGCGCGCACCTGCGCCGCCATCGATTGTTTGGCCGCGGCCTCGACGCCGGCGGGGTCGGTCCGCTGCCTCGCCTCCCATTCCTCGACCGTCCAGCCGGCCGGCAGGTAGCCGTTCAGCGGATCGTGCGCCGCGGTCTGGTCGGTGACGATGTCCGGCATGACGCCGCGCGCGACCAGTTCGGGGAAGACCTCGGCGGCGTTGCCGAGCAGGCCGACCGAGAGCGCCTGCCTGTTGGCGCAGGCGGCGCCGATCCAGTCGAGCGCCTGGTTCAGGTCGGCGGTCCAGCGGTCGAGATAGCCGGTCTCGATGCGGCGCTCGATGCGGCTGGCCCGGCATTCGACCGCCAGCAGCGAGGCGCCGGCCATGGTCGCGGCCAGCGGCTGCGCGCCGCCCATGCCGCCGAGCCCGCCGGTCAGGACCCAGCGGCTGGCGAGGTCGCCGTCATAGTGCCGGCGGCCGGCCTCGACGAAGGTCTCGTACGTGCCCTGGATGATGCCCTGGCTGCCGATATAGATCCACGAGCCGGCGGTCATCTGGCCGTACATCATCAGGCCCTGGCGGTCGAGTTCGTGGAAGTGGTCCCAGGTCGCCCACTGGCCGACCAGGTTGGAATTGGCGATCAGCACGCGCGGCGCGTCGGCATGCGTGCGGAACACCCCGACCGGCTTGCCGGACTGCACCAGCAGGGTCTCGTCGTCCTCGAGCGCCCGCAGGCTGTCGACGATGCGGTCGAAGCATTTCCAGTCCCGCGCCGCGCGGCCGATGCCGCCATAGACGACGAGCGCGTCCGGCTTCTCGGCGACCTCGGGGTCGAGATTGTTCATCAGCATGCGCAAGGGCGCCTCGGCCTGCCAGCTCCGGCAACTGATCTCGGTGCCCCGGGGCGCGCGCACCTCGCGCGCGTTGGCGAAGCGGTCCTGGTCCGTCATGGCGTGTCCTCACTCAGGTTCAAGGCAAGCGGCGGACCGGCCGCGGGGTGAACGAATGCCGCGCCCCCGCCGGCCCGCAAGGCGTTCAGATAGGTCCGATGGAAGGCGCCATAGCCCGGCGCCGTGACCGCCAGGCGGTCCCGCATCAGCGCGTGCAGGCGCGGCAGGGCATGGAACGGCACCGCCGGATAGGCGTGATGCTCGGTATGGAAGGGCATGTTCCACATCAGGAACCGCACCAGCGGGTCCGCGAAGGTCGTGCGCGTGTTGCGGACCATGTCATCGGGGTCCTCGATACAACCGGTATGCTCGGCCAGCAGGTAGAGCCGCAGGAACGGCTGGCCCAGCACGGCCGGCAGGACCCAGAACCAGAGCGCCGCCGCCGAACCGGCGCCGATCGAGGCCGCCAGTACCGCCGCATAGGCGGCGAGATGCAGGCGCGCCTCGCGGGCGATCATGCCGCGTTCGGCCACGGGCACGAAACCGTCGTCGACCCGGCCCGCGGCGTGGCGCGCCAGCTCGCCGAGCCGGTCGCGCCAGTAGCGGAAGCCCGAGACATAGAGCAGGTATGCCGCCGTCGTCGCCGGCTTCGGCCCGGCCAGCTCCGGATCGCGGGCCGGGTCCTGGGTGTGGCGGTGATGGGCGGTATGGAAGCGGCGAAAGAACCGGGCCGGCAGGACATGCACCAGGCCGATGACCGTGGCGACACCATCGTTCAGCCAGCGGCGGCGGAAGGCGGTGTAGTGCACGGTCTCGTGCAGGCCGGCGAACAGCGCCACCTGCACGATGCCGTGCAGCAGCATGGCCGGCAGCATCCAGCCGGTGCCGAGCGTCGCCGCGATCCCGGTGGCCGTCAGCGCCAGCAGGCCGACATGGCCGGCGAGCCGCAGGCAGCCCCGCGCGTCCGAGCGCCGGTTCAGCGGCGCGACGGCGGCGGCCGGCAGCAGGGCATGGCGGTCACGGTCGGTCATGGCTGGCCGGCAGTCTAACGTAGGGCGGCGGCCGCGTCAGGAGAGGCACGGATAGCCCGAGTTGGCGGCCGCGGCCTCGATCTCCACGATCCGGTCGTAGGCCGCGAGATCGAGCACCACGACGTCGGCGATGAGCAGGTCGGCGCGCGCATCCGCGAGCGAGGGATCGGCGACGGCGCGCGCGAGCCCGGCGCGCAGGCGGCGGACGACATCCGGCGTCGCCGCGCCGCGCGTGACATAGGGCAGGGCCGGCGCGGCGGCCGTTTGTCCGATGCCGCGCACCCCCGCCAGCAGGGCCGGATCGTGGCGTTCGATCAGCGCATGGGTCACGCCGTCGATGGCGGCGATATCGGCGTCGCCGGCGGCCACCATGGCGATGCTGCGCGCATGGCTGCCGCTGACCACGACGTCGGCGAAGAAACGGCCGTCCTCGGCCAGCGGCGCCACCGCGTGGCGCAGCGCGTTCATGCCGGAGTGCGAATCCCAGCCGTTGACCGCGGCGACGCGGCCGCGCAGATCGGCCAGCGCGCCGACGCGGCTGTCGGCGGCGACGACCAACCGGCTGACATAGGCCGGACCGTCGCAGCCCGGCGCCGCATAGGCCGGCGTGGCCAGCAGCGTGACCCGGCCGGCGAGCGCGTGGGTCAGCGGATAGCCGCAGGTCTGCGCCAGCACCAGATCCGGCGACGTCAGCAGGGCCCGAAGGTCCGACGGCCGCGTCAGATCCGTTGGCAGGCCGTCGATCCCCTCGGCGCCGAACGCGCGCCGCAGCCCCCGCCACCAGGCGTCGACCGCCGGCCGCATGGCCGGCAGGTCGTACATCGTCAGCGCGGCGCGCCTCACGCGGCGCCGTCCGACTCGAGCTCGGCGAGCAGGCCGCGCAGAAACGCCGGCACGTCGGGTGGCTGCACCACGGCGGCGCGGATCAGGCCGTCGAAATGCCGGGTCAGGACCCGGATATGCTCCGTCGTGTTGAAGACCAGATACATCTGACCGACATAGACCGCGGCACGCAGCGGGCCGAAGATCGTCACCGGCACGGAATAGCGCTTCAGGCCGTCATAGAGAAACCAGCGCAGGGTCGGATAGAGCTCCTCGACCAGCTTGATCATCAGCCTGAGCTGGGCGATACGGCTGTCGCGGTCGAGCCCGTTCCAGATGTTCCGACCGTGGGCGAAGTCCTGCAGATGCTGCACCGTGTTGCAGACCTCCATGTCGGTCTCGGGCAGCCGGGAATATTCCAGCCGGCCCGCGGCCTGCACCCGCGCGTCCTCGGTCCGCACGGTCTCCGACGGCACGTATTCGTATTCGATGACCCGGTCGGTCTTCATCAGGTCGGGGATCGTCGTCGGCACGTAGCGGATCTTGTAGCCCGACGCCTCCTCGAACCAGTCGGCCAGACGGCGGACGCTGCTGAGCGGATCAGTGCGCTCGATCTGCAGCGACTGCTCGAGAATATCGGCGCCGAGCTGGGCGTCGTGGCTGAGACCCAGCAGCCAGTCCAGGCTGACCTGCAGCGTCGCCGCCATGGCCGCCACCGTATCGGCCCGGGGCAGGCGGTCGTTGTCCTGGGACAGCAATTGCGACAGCGTCGAGCGGTCGACGCCGACCTGCCGGGCGAGCGCGGACTGGGTCAGGCCCGTCCGCTCCATGGCCTGGGCCAGGTTGCCGCGAAACAGGCGAACGGTGTCACGTCGATCCATGGGCAACAGCCTGCTGGGTTATTTCCCCGATGTTATACTTAATCCGCATGATGTTTCGAATAGTCATCAAAACATGGAATTTAATACAATCTTTGTAAATTGTAGCGCAAACCCTCATTGATTCAACAGTCTATCCTCTCCTAACCTGACGTCATCCGAATGGCGGCACGCGGGGCGGCCGGTCCGCCGGCCAAGTTTCCAACGTCAACGGCGCCGCCATCCACCGCAAGACCAAAGTCTTTTTCGCGGACAGATGCGAGCCATGGCGATGCGAACCGCCTGTGACAAAAATCGGACGCACGCGGCCTGGCGGCGGCTGGAACTGCCGACCTGGGCCGTGGCGGCCGGGATCTATCTCGGTTTCGGCCTGGTGACCTGGCACCACCAGGCGCTGCCGGCGTGGCTGCTGCCGCTGCTGGGCGGCTGGTTCGTCTGCTGGCACGGCTCGCTGCAGCATGAAATCGTGCATGGCCACCCGACACCCTGGCCCCGGCTGAACGCCGTCCTCGCCCTGCCGTCGCTGGCCCTCTGGCTACCCTATACCCTCTACCGCGAGATCCATATCGCCCATCACCGCACGGACGCGCTGACCTGTCCGGTCCGCGATCCGGAATCCTTCTATGTGTGGGACGAGGACTGGGCGCGGCTCGGCCGGCCGCATCGCGGGCTGCTTCGGGTCATGAACACGCTCGCCGGCCGCATGCTGGCGGGGCCGGTCCATGTCTGCCTCCGCTTCTGGCAATCGGAGCTGCGCCGGATCGCGGCGGGCGACCATCGGCGCATCGGACACTGGCTGCTGCACGCCGTCGCCGTGACGCCGGTTCTCTACTGGGTCCTCGCGGTCTGCCAGATCCCGCTATGGAGCTACCTGCTGTGCTTCGTCTGGCCGGGCCTGTCGCTGACGCTGCTGCGGTCGTTCGCGGAACACCGCGCGGCGGCCGACCCGGACCATCGAACCGCGATTATCGAGAGCAGCGGCCCGATGTCGCTGCTGTTCCTGAACAACAACCTGCACGCCGTGCACCATGACGATCCGCGCCTCGCCTGGTACGAGCTACCCCGGGCCTATCGCGCGGCGCGCGGCCGGATCGCGGCCCGAAACGGCGGCTACGTGCTGCGGGGCTATGGCGAACTGGCGCGGCAATTCCTGCTGCGGCCGAAGGACTCGCCGGTGCAACCGCGAACCGCCGACGCGGCGTGAGCAAACGGGCCATTCGGCGACGCCATTGGGCCATCGCGGCCGCCGCCCGATGCGATAGCCTGCAATAACGACAAGCGGCCACCGCCGCGGACGCGCGCCAACAAGGAGACGCCGACGATGACCACGCTGCCCGAATCCACGACCTATGCCGTCATCGGCGCCGGCGTGCACGGCATGAGCACGGCCTGGCATCTGGCGATGGAGCTGGCGGCGCGCGGTAGCGGATCGGGCGCCGACATCGTCGTGCTCGACAAGACCGGGCCCGGCGCCGGCGCCACCGG
>JANQKO010000020.1 GCA_028281075.1 Alphaproteobacteria bacterium
TCGCAACCTGTTGAAAAACAACAAACGTGGATCCTGGCCTTCGCCAGGATGACAACCTGGGTGGCTGCGGTGCGATTCTTTCACAGGCTCTCAGCATGAGGTCTTGCATTGATATCAAACACAAACCTCACCCTGAGGTGCGGAGCGAAGCGAAGCCTCGAAGGGTCGGCTATCAGGCTCCGGTCGACGTAGTCTGTAATCAATGCGGCGGGGCGCCGAAGCGGTGGAGGTGGTAGGGCTGTTTGGCGAGGCCCGGGCAGAACGAGCCGACGATGCTTTCGAGGCGGTCGTAGAGCGCCTTGTTGGGGGCGTTGACGGCGGCCAGGCGTTCGTGCGCGCGCTCGGCGTCGGCGGCGATCCTGGTGAGATCAATGCCGGCGATGCGCCGGTTCTCGACCACCATGCGGCCGCCGATCATGACGCTGTGCACCGATGAGCCGTCCTCGGTATGGACGAGCTGGTTCACGGGATCGTTCACCGGAATCCAGTTGATCGCCGTCAGGTCCAGGAACACGATGTCGGCCTTGTAGCCCGGCGCGATGCGGCCGATCCTGTCGAAGCCGAGCGCCCGGGCGCTGCCTTCGGTCGCCGCGGTGACGATCTCCTCGGGCTTGAGCCAGCGCTGCCAGTCCGGCCCGCGCACGTGGCTGACGTAGGACGCGACGCGCATCGACTCGTACATGTTCTGATGGTCGCAGCAATTGGCGCCGTCGGTGCCGATGCCGAGATTGACGCCGAGCTCGAGCATGCGCCGGGCATCGGCGATGCCGTTGCCGAGCAGCGCGTTGCTGCCGGGATTGTGCGACACCGAGCCGCCGCGGTCGCCGAGCCGCTTCATGTCGTCGTCGTCGAGCCAGACACCGTGCGCCACCACGAAGTCGGGCCCCAGCAGGCCGAGCTCGTCGATATGCGCGGTCAGGGTCTTGCCGTAGACCTTCATGCCGCTCACCGCCTGCACCTTCGATTCCGAGACATGGCTGTGCAGCCCCAGCCCGTGCTCGCGAGCGAGATCGCGGCAGCCGATCATGAAGTCGTCGGAACAGTGCAGCGGGATGGTCGGCGCCACGCCCGGCCGGAGCTGGTCGCGGTCATGCGGCCAGGTAGCGACGATCTCGCGCATGGCCGCGAGCGTCATTTCGTGCGCCGGCAGCCTGAGGCGTTCGACATCGGCCTGCAACGCGTCCGGCAGCGCGTCCATCAGCCCCGGTATGGCCTCGAAAAAGCTGCTGTCGGCGACCATCGGCGCGACCACGGCGCGCATGCCGACATCGGCATAGGCCTTGGTGACGGCGCCGACGCCGTCGGCCGTCGGGATCGGCAGCTCGATCATCAGGTCGTAGCAGGCGGTGCAGCCCTTGAGCAGCATCTCGCAGGCGCCGATCAGGGTCGAGAGGTACTTCTCCTCGGTCTCGCGCCCGCCGCTGATCCAGGGCCCGGCCGTCAGCAGCAGCTCCAGCGTCCAGCGCTCGCCGGTGCCCTTGGCCAGATTCCCGTGGCTGTGGGTGTGGCCGTTGATCAGGCCGGGATGCATCAGGCGGTTGGCCGCGTCGATGGTCTCGGCCGCGTCGGGCGCGGCCATGCCGGGTGCGCCGATCTCCAGGATGGTGTCGCCGTCGATCAGGATGTCGCGGTGCGGCGCGGCATGCGCCGCCACGTCGAGCAGCCGGCCGCCACGGATGATTTTCATAGCCATGATCTCGTCTCCTTCACCCGGCTCAGGCGATGGTGTTCTGGCCGCTCTCGGCCGACCAGGGAAACAGCACGCGCTCGATGACCACCACGGCCTGGAACAGCACGATGCCCATGACCGACAGGATGATCAGCGCGCCGAAGGCGACCGGCACCTGGAAGAAGGCCGTCGCCGAAACGATGAGATATCCCAGCCCCTGATCGGCGTTGACGAACTCGCCGACCACGGCGCCGACGACCGACAGCGCCACCGCCACCTTCAGGCCGCTGAAGATGAACGGGATCGCGTAGGGCAGCCGGATGCGGTGCAGCTCCTGCCAGACCGAGGCCTTGTAGGAGCGGCCGAGCTCGATCAGCTCGGACGGCACCGCCATCAGGCCAGTGGCAATGGCGATCACCAGCGGAAAGAACGCCACCAGGAAGGTGACGACGATGCGCGGCAGCTCGTTCGCGCCCAGCAGCACCACCAGGATCGGCGCCAGCGCCACCTTGGGGATCGACTGCGTCAGCACCAGGATCGGATAGATCGCGTTCGCCACCGCGCGCGACGAGGTCAGCGCCACGGCGAGCGGCAGGCTGATGACGATGGAGACGACGAAGCCGACCAGCACGGTATAGAGCGTGGCCAGTGTATGGCCCCAGATCGTGCCGGCGATGGCGACCGAGTCGGTCCAGATGACGCTCGGCGCCGGCAGCAGGTAGACCGGGATGTCGAACAGGTGGACGCTCGCCTCCCAGACCAGGCCCAGGCCGACGATCACCGCCGTCGGCAGCAGGACCTCCTGGCCAAGGCGCGACAGCCGGCGCGCCGGCGCCGCCGCTTCAGGCGGCACCGGCGAGGCGCCGTCCGGATCGTCCGAAAATGAGGCTTCGGATGCGCTGGGCGCAGTCTTGGAACTCATGCAGGCCTTCCATGTCGAAGCTGCGAGGCCGCGGCAGCGGCACGTCGATGATCTCGTCGATGCGGCCGGGCCGCGGCGACATCACCACCACGCGGTCGGACAGCAGCACGGCCTCGGTGATGGCGTGGGTGACGAACAGGATGGTCTTCGGCTGCTCGGTCCAGATCCGCAGCAGCTCGAGGCTCATCTCCTCGCGCGTCAGCGCGTCGAGCGCGCCGAACGGCTCGTCCATCAGCAGGATCGCCGGATCGTGGATCAGCGCCCGGCAGATCGCGGCGCGCTGCTGCATGCCGCCGGAGAGCTCGCGCGGCTCGCGGTCCTCGAAACCGCCGAGGCCGACCAGCCGCAGCAGGTCGTGCGCCCGGTCGCGGCTGTCGGGCCGCATGGCGTGCATGATCTTCAGCGGGAACAGCACGTTCTCGACGATGCTGGCCCAGGGCAGCAGGGTGGCGTTCTGGAATACGATGCCGACCTCGCGTCGCGGTTCGCGGACCGCCGTGCCGTCGATGGCGATGCGGCCGGCATCGGCCGGCACCAGCCCCGCCACCAGCCGCAGCAGCGTGGACTTGCCGCAGCCCGACGGCCCGACCAGCGAGATGAACTGGTTGTCGGGGATCTCCAGGTCGATACCACTCAACGCGGTGACGGTACTGCCGTCGCGCGTGGTGAAGGTCTTCGAAACGTCGCCGATCTCGATCAAAACCGGGCCTCGCTGCGGATACGACGGAACAGGCGGGCGGACGCGGCTTCCGGCGTCAGGAAGACGGCCGGAAGCCGCGCCACGGACCCGCGGTCAGGTCGGGCTCATCGCGGCACTTGGCTGACGTCGACCGCCTGTTTCGGGTCCCAGCTCTTGTCGAGCTCCTGCGCCGCGGCCACCGCTTCCCAGGTGAAGCCGAGCCGCTCGTCATCGTAGAGACCGAGCCCGGTCTTGCCCGAGTGGTCGTTGAAAATGAAGTCGAGCGTCGCGGTGATGCTGCCGACACAGTCGTCGAGCGCCACTTCCGGCACCCGCTCGACATGCAGCTTGCAAGCCTCTTCCGGGTTCGCCTTCGCCCACTTGAAGGCGTTCTGCGTCGCGGTCAGGAACCGCTTCACCAGATCCGGCTTCTCGCTCAGCATCTTTTCGGTGGTGACGATCGAGGCCGCGTAGATGGCGAAACCGACCTTCTCGAACGGCAGCACGACGATCTCCTCGCCGGCCGCCTTCGCCGCCTTGTTCTGATAGTAGTGGTGCATGGAGTAGAACGGCGCCGCGTCGATGCGCTTGGAGATCAGCAGTGGCGCCATCGCCGCCCCGTCGGTCATCGACCAGACGATCTTGTCGGGGTCGGTGCCGGCGCGCTCGGCGACCTTCGGGAAATAGACCTTGTGGCTGTTGCCGGGCGTGATGCCGATCTTCTTGCCTTCCAGGCCCTTGAAGTCGGTGATGCCGGAGCTTTTCAGCACGAACAGCGAATGCGGCGAATGGGTGTAGAGGAACATGGCCGTCTTCACCGGCACGCCGGTGCGCGCCTTCGCCGTCAAGAGCGCGCCGATGTCGGCGACGCCGAAGTCGGCCGCGCCCGTCGCGATCTTGGTCACGGTATCGCCGGAGCCGTAGCCGCGGGTGATGTTGATGTCGATGCCTTGCTCTTTCCAGAAGCCCTTGGTCCAGCCGCCGTAATACATGGCGTGCTCGCCGGACGGGATCCAGTCGGTCTGGAAATGCACCTTGTCGGCCGCCGCCGCGGCCCCGGGGCCGGCCAGCAGGGCCAGGGCGGCCAGGGCGGTGAAGGTGAGCGGTCGGTTGGTTGTCGAGCGTCCCATGGATAAACCTCCTTGTTTTGCGGACGGGACTCCGCCTCCCGTCCGGGGATTATGATTGCGTTGGTTCGCCTGATTAGTGTCGCTCCCGCGCGAAAGTATGCCACCGCCGGGATACCGGGGACAGGGAATTCGGGCCGGGCCGGCAGACGACCGCCCATATTGCCCGTTTGGGGACCCGGTGACCGGCGGCCCCAACACCGGGAGTTGCAGCCGGCCGGCCCCCGCCGGCGCGGCGGCCCGTCAGCGGCCGACGAAGGTCGCCTTCTCCTTGGCCAGGAACGCCTTGTAGCCGATCCGGAAGTCTTCGGTGTCGAAGCAGTCGTAGCCTTCCTCGCGCTCGGCCTGGGTGAGCGGCGTGGGATCGAGCTTGCGGTAGATGAACTTCTTGTGCCAGCGGGCCGAGAGCGGCGCGCCCTCGGCGATCTTCGCCGCCATGTCATAGGCGGTGGCGGCCACCTGGTCGTCCGGCGCGACCCGGGTGACCAGGCCGAGACGCAGGGCGTCGGCCGCGCCGATCAGTTCGCCCAGCACCAGGATCTCCAGCGCCGCGTTGACGCCGAACTTGCGCACGATCATGTCCAGCTCGTCGGGCGACTCGACCAAGCCCAGCCGTTTCACCGGCACGCCGAAGCGGCTCGATTCGCCGCAGACCCGGAAGTCGCAGAGCGCCGCGACGCCGAAGCCACCGCCGACGCACATGCCCTCGATCAGCGCGATGGTCGGATGCCGGCAGTCGCGCACCGCGTCCATGGCGGGATGCGTGATCTCGGCGAAGGCCTTGGCCTTTTCCTTGCTGCTGCGGGTTTGCTCGAACTCGGAGATATCGGCGCCGGCGCTGAACGCCTTGCCGCCGGCGCCGCGAATGACGACGCAGCGCAGATCCGGATCGGCGTCGCATTCGTCCATGATCCGCTTCAGGCCCTGATTCATGGCCAGGTTCATGGCATTGCGCCGCTCCGGCTGGTTCAGCACCACCGTGGCGATGGCGCCGTCGCGCTCAACATAGACCTGCTCGGTCATCGGACCCGCTCCCTCCTACTCGAGTAAATTTCGTGATGATGTCTGGTGCTAATGCCTGGCGAGCTTGTCGCGCTTGCCGGCCAGGCGGTCCTTCAGGCGCGCGACGTCGACGACGAAGCGGACGTGCCGCCCGCGTCCGACCAGCTCGACGGCGTCCTGCACGAAGATGTCGAAGGTCACCTTGCGGTCCTCGACCCCGGCGACGCGGGCCTCGATGTCGACCCAGGCGCCCAGCGGCGTCGCGCCGAGGTGATCGAGCTCGATCCGCATGCCGACCGAATCCTCGCCTTCGTCCGCGTGCGCCAGCAGCATGTCGCGGCAGGTGATCTCGACGTCGGCGACCATGCCGGGCGTCGCATAGACGCGCCCGTCCGCGCCCATGAAGCCGATGGTCCGGGCTTCGTCGATCTCGAACCGCCGCGTCGTCGTCAGCCCGGGCTGCAGACTGTCCTTCATCGCATGGCCCCGCGGCTCAGCGGCCCCGGAACGCGGGCCGGCGCTTTTCCATGAAGGCCGTGCGGCCCTCGATATAGTCCTCGCTGGCGAAACAAGCATCGACCATGGCCTGGCAGCCCGCCAGATCGCGCTTGTCGGGATCGGCCAGCACCTCGGCCACCGCCCGCTTGACCGCGGCGATGGTGAGCGGCGCGTTGCCGGCGATGGTGCCGGCATAATCGCGCACATAGGCCTCCAGCGCCGCCACCGGCAGGCTGCGGTTGATCAGGCCCATCTGGATCGCTTCCTGGGCCGAGAACTGCCGGGCGGTATAGAAGATCTCCTTGGCGAAGGCCGGCCCGACCACGTCGCAGAGGCGCTTGATGCCGGTATAGCCGTAGCCCAGCCCCAGCTTCGCCGCCGGCACCGCGAAGCGGCTGTTCTCCGACGCGATGCGCAGGTCGCAGTCGAGCGCCACGGCGAGGCCGCCGCCGATGCAATAGCCGCGGATCATGGCGATGGTCGGCTTCGACGTGCCGGTCAGCGCCACATGCGCCCGCTCGCCGGCGGCGTTGTAGCTGGCGACCGCCTCCTTGGTGCCGCGCTTCTCCTCGAACTCGGAGATGTCGGCGCCGGAGATGAAGGCGCGCTCGCCGGCGCCGCGCAGCACGATCACCCGGATATCGTCGTCGGCCTCGAAGTCGGCCAGGATCTCGGGCACCGCGAGCCACATGTCGAGCGACACGGCGTTGTGCCGGCCCGGATTGTTGAAGGTCATCCAACCGATGCCGCCGTCCTTCTCGGCGATCATCCGTTCCGTACTACTCGCCATGCGTCGCGTTTCCCTTGCCATCCGGCGGCCGAGACGCCGCCATGTTGATCGAAGTTTCCCCGAACCGCTAGTATAACCGCCGTCACTCGAAAAAACGCGCCCCGGCGCGCAAAAGCAAACCAATTTATCCGCGGAGGAAACAACAATGGCGACGAGACGCGTTGCGGGCCTTGTGCTCGCGGCATTGGGACTGGCTGCCCTGCAGACCGGCGCGCAGGCCGAGACCAAGCTGGTGCTGGGCTCGGCGGGCGTGCCCGGCAGCCTGATCTACGTGACCGAGGAGCAGTTCGTGAAATGGGTCGACGAACGCTCGGGCGGCGAGGTCAAGGTCGACTATTTCCACAGCAGCCAGATCGGCAACCACAAGGAAATGCTGCAGAAGGTCAAGCTCGGCACCCAGGAAATGGTGACGGTCTCGACCGTGATGTCGACCGTGCAGCCCGAGTTCGGCCTTTACGACATGCCCTACCTGGTCAAGGACCGGGTCCATGCCGGCTGCATCTCCAGCGAGATCGTGTTCCCGGAGCTGGCCCCGAAGATCGAGAGCCAGGGCTACAAGCTGCTGGGCGTCTGGGAGAACGGCTTCCGGCAGATCACCAACAACGTGCGGCCGATCAACAGGCCGGACGACCTGAAAGGCATCAAGCTGCGCACGCCGCGCGGTATCTGGCGCATCAAGATGTTCGAAACCTATGGCGCCAACCCGACGCCGATGGCCTTCTCGGAAGTCTTCGTGGCGCTGCAGACCGGCGTCATGGACGGCCAGGAGAACCCCTACACCAACATCTGGGCGGCGAAGTTCCAGGAAGTGCAGAAGTATCTGAGCGTCACCAACCATGTCTACGCGCCGTTCGTGCTGCTGATCAACAAGCGCAAGTGGGACGGACTGGACGACAAGGCGCAGAAGGTGCTGTGGGATACGGCCCAGGACATCCAGGCCTGGACCTACGAGAAGGCGGCCGAGCTGGACGAGAAGAACCTGAAGCAGCTTCGCGACGCCGGCATGCAGTACAACCTCGCCGACCGCGAATCCTTCGTCGAGGCCAGCAAGCCGGTCTACGCCGAGTTCGCCAAGGAAGTGAAGGGCGGCCAGGCCCTGATCGACAAGGCCCTGTCGCTCGCCAACGGCTGCTAGGCCGCGACCGACGACCATGACGGCGCCCCGCCGTCCGGACCCGACGGCGGGGCGCTTGCGTGGTTTTTCTTCCCCGGTATCGAACGGGAGTGGGACGGCATGTCCGTAGTTGGCGGCGCGCGCCGGGTACTGGAGCGGGCGCTCGAATTCGCCTGCATGTTCTTCATGTCATCGCTGGTCGTCATCATCGTCTGGGCCGTGCTGGCCCGGAAGTTCGGCGCCTCGCTGTCCTGGTACGACGAGGTCGTGCCGATCATGCTGGCCTGGCTGTCCTATTTCGGCGCCTCGCTGGCAGCCCTGAAGCGCGGGCATCTCGGCTTTCCGGGCCTGGTCCAGGCCGCGCCGCCGAACCTGCGCCTGGTGCTGCTGGTGTTCGTCGAGGTGCTGGTGATCGCCTTCTTCGTGATCCTGGCCTGGAGCGGCTGGCAGATCATCGTCATCATCGCCGGCGACACGCTGACCAGCCTGCCCTGGGTGCAGATGTCGGTGACCCAGTCGATCATCCCGATCGGCGCCGTGCTGTTCATCATCGCCGAACTGCTGTCGCTGCCGGACGAGTGGCGGGCGGCCCGCGAGGGCCGGCGCCTCGCCCACGGCGACGGCTGAGCGGGGCCGACCGCCATGGCCGCGCTCATCATGCTGGTCGCGCTGATCGCGCTGATCCTGATCAACATGCCGATCGCCATCGCGCTCGGCGTCGTCGCCGTCTCGGCCATCGTGCTGACCGACGGCTTCGGCGCGCTGTTGTCCATGGGCGTGGTGATGTTCGAGGCGGCGACCAAGTTCCCGCTGCTGGCGATCCCGATGTTCGTGCTGGCCGGCGGCATCATGAACACGACAGGCATCTCGCGGCGGCTGATCGCCTTCGCCTCGGCCGTGCTGGGCTTCATCCGCGGCGGCCTCGCCATGGTCAACATCGCCACCTCGATGTTCTTCGCCGAGATCTCCGGCTCGGCCGTCGCCGACGTCACGGCCATCGGCTCGATCCTGATCCCGGCCATGCGCCAGCGCGGCTATCCCAACACCTTCGCCGCCGCGGTGACCTCGTCGTCCGCCTCGCTGGCGATCATCATCCCGCCGTCGATCCCGATGATCCTCTATGCCGTGATCGCCGATACCTCGGTGATCCAGATGTTCATCGCCGGCATCGTGCCCGGCATCATCGGCGCCGCCGGCCTGATGGGCCTGTCCTACTGGTTCGCCCGCCGGCGCGGCTATCCGGTCGAGGAAGTGTTCCAGCTCAGCCATGTCTGGCGCACCTTCAAGGACGCGGCCTGGGCCTTCCTGCTGCCGATCATCATCCTGGGCGGCATCTTCGGCGGTATCGTCACCGCGACCGAGGGCGCGGGCCTGGCCGTGGTCGCGGCGATCTTCATCGGCGGCGTGATCTATCGCGAGCTGACCTGGTCCCAGCTCGCCCGGTCCATGGTCGAGGGCGCGATCCAGACCTCGGTCGTGGTGCTGCTGATCGTCACCTCGGCCCTGCTGGGCCTCTACCTGACCCAGACCCGGCTGCCGCACGAGCTGGCGAACTGGGTGATCAGCGTCACCGACAACCAGATCCTGGTCCTGGCGATGTTCAACGTGCTGTTCATCGTGCTCGGCTTCTTCCTGCACGGCGCCGCCGCGATCATCCTGGTGGTGCCCATCGTGATGCCGATCGTGCACCAGCTCGGCATCGATCCGGTACATTTCGGCCTGATCGTGACGCTTAACCTGGCGATCGGCCAGCAGACGCCGCCGGTCGCCAGCGTGCTGATCGTGACCTGCTCGATCGCCAAGGCCGACGTCTGGGCGGTGACCAAGACCAACGTCTATTTCATCGGCGTGTTGCTGGCCGTGCTGATGCTGGTGACCTACGTGCCGGCGATTCCGCTGTTCCTGGTCGAGGTCTTCTATCGCTAAGCTGAATACCTGTTGCGCATGGCTCGACCCATCCCGCTCCCCCACCCGACCACCCATTGAGCATACTTCCGTGGGTGGTCGGGTGGGGGAGCGGGACGGGTCGAGCCCAATGTCATAGACCCAACCACCATAAAATAGAATTTTCGACCTTGACACAAAAACAGAAAATTCGTTCAAATTTGT
>JANQKO010000022.1 GCA_028281075.1 Alphaproteobacteria bacterium
CGAACGCTGCGACCGCACCGTGGCCATGGCCGACGGCCGCATCGACGACAGCGCGGCCGCCGTGGCCGCCGCCGGCTAGGCGGGCCGCCGTTGGTGCGACCGCCGCTCAGCCTGCGCCTGGCCCGCCGCGAGTTGCGCGGCGGCCTGGGCGGCTTCCGCATCTTCCTGCTCTGCCTGGCGCTCGGCGTCGCCGCCATCGCCGGCGTCGGCTCGCTGTCGGCCGCGCTGGTCGCCGGCATGAACGCGGACGCGCAGCGCCTGCTCGGTGGCGACGTCGAGCTGCGGCTGACCCACCGCGAGGCCGATCCGGCCGCCGTCGCCTGGCTCGAGGACACGGCGACGGTCGCCCGCTCGATCGAGATGCGCGCCATGGCCCGGGCCGCCGACGGCAAGCGCAGCCTGGTCGAGCTGAAGGGCGTCGACGGCCTCTACCCGCTGTTCGGCCGGGTCACGCTCAGCGTCGACCGGCCGCTCCAGGACCTGCTGGCCGACCGCGGCGCCGTCGCCGATCCCAGCCTGCTGCGCCGCCTCGGCCTCTCGGTCGGCGACACGGTCCGCGTCGGCGAGGTCGACTACCGGATCCGCGCCGAGGTGCTGCGCGAGCCCGACCGCGGCGCCAACGCCTTCGTGCTCGGCCCGCGCCTGATGGTGGCCAGGGACAGCCTCGACGCCACCGGCCTGATCCGCGAAGGCAGCCTGATCCGCTATTTCTACAAGCTGAAGCTGCCCGACGGCGTCGATCTCCACGCCTATCTGCGCGACCTGCGCCAGGCCAATGGGGAAGTCCATTGGCGGGTCCGCGACGTGCGCAACGGCGCGCCGGGGCTGAAGCGCTTCATCGACCGCATGCGCCTGTTCCTGACGCTGGTGGGGTTGACGGCGCTGCTGGTCGGTGGCCTCGGTGTCGGCAACGCGGTCAAGGCCTATATGGACGGCAAGACCGGCACCATCGCCATTCTGAAATGTATCGGCGCGCCGGCCGACCTGGTGTTCCGCACCTATCTCGCCCAGATCATGGTCCTGTCGCTGATCGGCATCGCCATCGGCTTGCTGGTCGGCGCCGTGGCGCCGCCACTGCTCGCGGGCCTGCTGGAACGCTATCTGCCGTTCGAGGCGCGGATCGGCTTCTATCCGAAGCCGTTGCTGCTGGCGCTGGTGTTCGGCCTGCTGACGGCGCTCGCCTTCGCGCTCTGGCCGCTGGCGCGGGCGCGGGAGGTGTCGCCGGGCGCCCTGTTCCGCGATCTCGCGGCGCCGGCCGGCGGCCGGCCGGCGCCGGTCTACCTCGCGGCCATCGCCGCGACCTTCGTGATCCTGGCCGGCGTCGCCGTGCTGACCGCCGATCAGCGCGATTTCGCCATCTGGTTCGTCCTCGGCGCGGCCGGCAGCATGCTGCTGTTCCTCGCCGCCGCCCGGCTGCTGATCGCCGTCGTCCGGCGGCTGCCGCGGCCGCGCCGGCCCGGCCTGCGGCTGGCGCTGACCAACCTCTACCGGCCCGGCGCCGCCACCGTCAGCGTGATCCTGTCCTTCGGTCTGGGGCTCAGCGTCCTGGTCACGGTGATGACGCTGGAAGGCAATATCGGCAGCCAGGTGCGCGAACGCATCCCCGAGCAGGCGCCGGCCTATTTCTTCATCGACATCCAGCCGCAGCAGGTCGAGGACTTCACCCGGCTCGCCGCCGCGGTGCCGGGCGTCTCGAACATCCGCAAGGTGCCGTCGCTGCGCGGCCGGATCACGATGGTCAACGGCGTGCCGGCCGGCGAGATCACGGTCGCGCCCGAGGTGGCCTGGGCTTTGCGCGGCGACCGCGGCCTGACCTACACGGCCGAGATGCCGGCGGGCACCAAGGTCGTCGCCGGCGAATGGTGGCCGGCCGATTATGCCGGCCCGCCGCAGGTGTCCATGGACGCCGAGATCGCCGCCGGCATCGGCGTCGGCATCGGCGACACGCTGACCGTCAACGTGCTGGGCCGCGACATCACCGCCCGCATCCATAACCTGCGCCACATCGACTGGGCCAGCATGGGCATCAACTTCGTGCTGCTCTACGCGCCGGGCGCGCTGGAGGGCGCGCCGCACAGCTTCATCGCCACGGCGAACGCACCGCCCGAGGCCGAGGCCGTGCTCGAGGCGGCGGTGACCGACCGCTTCGCCAACGTGACCGCGATCCGGGTGCGCGACGCGCTCGAGGCGGCGAACGGCATCCTCGCCAATATCGGCATCGCCGTGCGCTCGACGGCCACCGTGACGCTCGCCGCCGGCGTGCTGGTGCTGGCCGGCGCCATCGCCGCCGGCCACCGCCGGCGGGTCTACGACGCCGTGATCCTGAAGGTCCTGGGCGCGCGCCGGGCCGACGTGATCCGGGCCTATGTGCTGGAATACGCGCTTCTGGGCCTGATCGCGGCGCTGCTGGCGGCCCTGGTCGGCACGGCCACGGCCTATATCGTGCTGACCGAGGTGATGGGCGCGGCGTGGATCTGGCTGCCCGGCACCATCGCCATGACCACGCTGATCAGCTTCGCCGCCACGGTCTCGGTCGGCCTGATCGGCACCTGGGCGGCGCTGGGCCAGAAACCGGCGCCGCTGCTGCGCAACGAATAGCCGGCGCCGCCGGAAAACCCGTTATGTTGCAATGATTTGTGTCGATATCCGGGAATCCGCCGGATTGTGCCGCCTGGCCCCGGATTCACTTGCAATTCGTTGGAATCATTCCAATATTATGGCCTGACCAACGGGGTTTCTTGGCAACGAAGGGGTAACCATGGCGTTCGACCCGAAAAATCTTACGGCGGCCCGCGCGCAAACGGGCGCCCGGGCGGAGACGCTGTCGGAGATCGATGAGGGCCTCCGGTCCTACATGCTCCGCACCTACAACTACATGGCGTCCGGCCTGCTGTTGAGCGGCATCGTCGCCTATGCGACGGCCTCCTCGCCGACCATGCTGCAGGCGATCTACGGCTCGCCGCTGCAGTGGGTGGTGATGCTGGCGCCCTTGGGCTTGGTGTTCCTGCTGGCCGCCCGCGTCCACAAGATGAGCAGCACCGCCGCGCAGGCGACCTTCTGGGTCTACGCCGCGCTGAACGGCGTGGCGCTGTCCTACATCTTCCTCGTTTACGCCGATGTATCCATCGTCAGGGTCTTCGCCATCACGGCGGCGACCTTCGGCGCGATGAGCCTCTACGGCTACACGACCAAGCGTGACCTGTCGGGCATGGGCTCGTTCCTGTTCATGGGGCTGATCGGCATCGTCATCGCCAGCATCGTGAACCTGTTCATCGGGTCCTCGGGCCTGATGTGGGTGATCTCGGTGATCGGCGTGCTGGTCTTCACCGGCCTGACCGCCTACGACACCCAGCAGATCAAGGAAATGTACTACGAGCTCGACAGCTCCGAGGTGGCCGCGAAGAAGAGCATCATGGGCGCGCTCAAGCTCTACCTCGACTTCCTGAACCTGTTCCTGATGCTGCTGTACCTCTTCGGCAATCGGGAATAGCACGCGCAGCAGCGTGGCCGAAAGGCGCCCGGCGGGTCCGTCCGCCGGGCGTTTTTTCATGCGCCAGATCTAGGCGGCGGTCCGTGAACGAGGTTCGCGGATCAAGACCTCTGCCGGAATGCCTAGCTTTTCGCTGAGCTTTCTGATCATCGCCAGCGTGAGATTGCGTTGACCGGAGAGCACTTCCGAAACCCGGCCCCGGCTTCCGATGAGAGGTTCCAGGTCCTTACGCGTCAATTCGAGTTGTTCCATGCGAAACAGGATGGCGTCGATCGGGTCTGGGGCATCGATCGCGAAGTGTCTTGTTTCGTAAGCTTCGACCAACGTGGCTAGAACGTCGAGCCGGTCACCCTCGGGCGTGTCGGGTTCGGCATTCATCAACCCGTCGATCTCGGCAAGCGCGGCCTCGTAGTCCGTTTCGTTTTTGATTGGCCGGATCTCCATTTATTGCATCCTCGCCATGATTTCCTAGATCGTTTTGACATCGATTCGGTCGTATTCCTTATGCGTACCCACAAAGCGTATGTAGACCACTCGATGACGGTAGTGGATATGGACAACGAGCCGATATTTGTTCCCGGCAATGTTGAACACGACTCTGTCAGCCAGGAAGCTAGCGTTTCGATACAGCCGCTTGACATCGGCCGGACCTGACCAATCCGCGTGTAACGCCTCTCGATACCAGGCCCTCAATGGCCTTTCGCTGTCACCTCTACCTTGTCGCTGCCAATGTTCTCGCAACGTACGAATGGAGAGTATCCGCATCGACCGATTATATATTGATCCCAAATTGGGATCAATAGCGTTGGCGGATTAACGTTTTGGAATGGCGACAATTTGGCATGCTACCTTCGGGATCGATCTCTGTCCGTCGGGAGAACTCCGCTGATGCGCGTCGTCATCGCCATGATGAAGCACGAGACCAATACCTTTTCGCCCATCCCGACGCCCTGGGCGCGGTTCGAGGAGTGGGGCGCCTATGTCGGCGATGACGTGATCACGGCCTACGAACGGACCAACATGACGCTCGGCGCCTATCTGAAGCTGGCCCGCGCCGCCGGGGCCGAGATCGTGACGCCGATCGCGGCCGAGGCCATGCCGTCGGGCATCGTCGAGGCGCACGCCTACGACCGGATGTCGGACGCGATCTGCGAGGCCGTCGACCGGGGCTGCGACGCGGTCATGCTGGACCTGCACGGCGCCATGGTCGCCGAGACCACGCCCGACGGCGAGGGCACGCTGCTGGAACGTATCCGCGGCATCGCGCCGGAGGCGCCGATTTGTGTGACCCTGGATCTGCACTGCAACCTGACCCAAAAGATGGTCGACAATTGCGACGCGCTGATCGGCTACAAGACCTATCCGCATGTCGACATGTTCGAGGTCGGCAGCCAGGTCGGCGAGATCCTGTTCGGCATGCTGCGCGGCGAGGTCCGGCCGGTGATGGCCTGGAAGAACCTGCCGCTGCTGTCCCAGACCCTGCGCCAGGGCACCGACGACGAGCCGATGAAATCGCTGATCGCCATGGCGCGGGGCGCCGAGGCCACGGGCGAGGTGCTGGCCGCGACCGTGTTCGGCGGCTTTCCGCTGGCCGATATGCCGGACGCTGGCACGTCCTGCATCTGCATCGCCGACGGCGATCGGGCCAAGGCTGAGGCCGTGGTCGAGCGCATCCTCGACAAGGCCTGGACCGAGCGCTCGGAATTCGTCTACCGGCACGAGCCGCTGGACGAGGCCGTGGCCCGCGCCAGAGACCTGGAGGAAGGCCCCGTTCTGCTGCTGGACCATGCCGACAATACCGGCTCCGGCGGCACCCAGGACGTGATGACGGTGATCGCCGAGGTCATCCGCCAGGACCTGGCCGACGTCGCCGTCGCCGCCGTCTGGGACCCGGACGCCGTCGCCGAGATGCGGCGCGCCGGCGTCGGCGCCACGGTGACGCTACGGCTCGGCGGCAAGACCGACATGCCGTCGATCGGCATGACCGGCGAGCCGCTGACCGTCACCGGCACGGTCAAGGTGCTGACCAACGGCGAATGGACCGTGCGCGGGCCGATGTATCACGGCCTCAAGGTGTTCATGGGGCCGACCGCCGTGCTGGACACCGGCAAGGTCGAGATCGTCGTCGTCTCGCGCCATCACGAGCCCTGGGACCAGGGCGTGTTCACATCCGTCGGCATCGATCCGGCCTGGAAGAAGTACCTGGTGCTGAAATCGCGCATTCACTACCGCGCCGGCTTCGCGCCCATCGCCAGGCACACCATCACCTGCGACGGCCACGGCGTCACCACGTCGGACAATGCCCTGCTGACGTTCGAGAACGTGCGCCGGCCGATCTATCCGCTGGACAATATCAACGAGCCCTGACGTGCTGGCCGACGCCCAGGGCCTCGCGGTCTCGACCGACAACCCGGCGACGATCGCGGCCATCGACCGCTTCGTGCACGCGGCGCTCGCCTACGGGACCGACTTCATGGGCGTGGTCGCGGCGCTGGAGGACGAGCCCGACAACGTGATGGCCGGCAGCCTCGCCGCCGTCCTGATGATGTTCCTCGAGGCCGGCAACTCGGCCGAGCTGGCCCGGCCCTATCTCGACGCCGCCCGGAAGGTCGTGGACGGCGCCACGGACCGCGAGCGCGATTTCTTCGTCGCCACGGAAGCTTGGGTCGCGGGCGACATCGATACCGCGCTGGCGCGTCTCGACGGTATCACCGACCGGTATCCGTGCGACGTGATGGCGATGAAGCTGATGCAGTACCATCACTTCAACCTCGGCCGACCCGACGGCATGCTGGCGGCTTCGGCCAAGGTTCTCGACGCCAACGCCGACCATGGCTTCGTGCTCGGCTGCCACGCCTTCGCGCTCGAACAGGTGAACCGCCTCGACGAGGCCGAGGCCTTCGGCCGCCGGGCGACCGGAATCAACCGCGCCGACCCCTGGGCGCACCATGCCGTGGCCCACGTGATGGAGACGCAAGGCCGGCTGCGCGAGGGTATCGTCTGGATGGAAGGCCTGGCCGACACCTGGGCCGGCTGCAACTCCTTCATGCTCGGCCACAACTGGTGGCACGTGGCGCTCTATTACCTCGACCTCGAGGACCATGCCCGCGTGCTCGACCTCTACGACAACCGGATCTGGGGCATCGACAAGACCTACAGCCAGGATCAGGCCAACGCCGTCTCGCTGCTTTGGCGGCTGGAGCTGCGCGGTGTCGACGTCGGCGACCGCTGGCGGGATGTCGCCGACCACGTTGCCGGCCGCACCTCGGAGCACGTGCAGCCCTTCCTCGACCTGCACTACCTGTTCGCGCTCGCGCGCGCCGGCCGCGACGCCGACGCGGCCGGGATGCTGGACAGCATGGCGGCCCATGCCGAGACGGCGCCGCCGGCCTGGCGCGAGGTCGCCCTGCCGGCGGCCCGCGGCGTCGCTGCCTTCGCCCGCGGCGATGTCGAGGGCGCCTATCCGGGCCTCGCCCGCGCGCGGCCGCGCCTGCAGGAAATCGGCGGCAGCCATGCCCAGCGCGACCTGTTCGTGCAGACCTGGTTGGAGACCCTGCTGCGCGCCGGCCGCGCCGCCGAGGCGCTGCCGATCCTGCGCCAGCGCGCCGAGATCCGGCCCTCGGCCCCGGCGAGCCGATGGCTCGAACGCGCTGTCCACGACACCGGAGCACCGGCATGACCGTTCGCCTCTACGCCATGACCTGCGGCTGGGTGACCATGCGCCTGCGCGCGATCCTGGACGGCGAGGGCGACAGGGACAGCACGCTGGTGGTGCCGGTGCCGTCCTACCTGATCGAGCACCCCAAGGGCCGGGTGCTGTTCGACACCGGCCTCAATCTCGCGGTCCGGCACGATCATGACGGCTATATGGGCGGCCTGACGAAATACATGCGGGCCGAGCTCCGGCCCGGCGAGGAGCTGGCGGCCGGCCTCGCGCGCCTGGACCGGGACGTCGTCGACATCGACTATGTCGTCAACTCGCACCTGCATTTCGACCATTGCGGCGGCAACGGCGCGGTGCCGAACGCGGCCATGGTGATCCAGCGCCCGGAATGGGACTACGCCCGAAGCCGCGATCCGGAAAAGCCCACGGGCTACAAGCGCGAGGACTACGACCACGGCCAGGACGTCAGGCAGGTGTCGGGCGAGCATGACCTCTTCGGCGACGGCAGCGTCGTCTGCATCCCCACCTATGGCCACACGCCCGGGCACCAGTCGCTGAAGGTGCGCCACGACGGCGGCGAGGTGGTGCTGGCGGGCGACGCCTGCTATCTGCGGCAGACGCTCGACAACCTGCACCTGCCGGCGATCGTGCACGACCGGGAGCAGATGATCGCCTCGCTGCATGTCCTGCGCGGCCTGCGGGCGCGTGGCGCCCGGATTTATTACGGCCACGACCCCGAATTCTGGCGGACGGTGCCGCAGGCGCCGGCACCGATGGTCTGAGCCATGCCGCGGATCCGCCTCTTGAGCCTGCGCGACGGCGCCGAAGCCGCCACCGGCACTGTTATCGTCATCGACGTGTTCCGGGCCTTCTCGACCGCCGCCGCCGCCTTCCACGCCGGCGCCCGGCGCATCGTCATGGTCGACGACGTCGACCAGGCGCTCGCCCTGCGCGACCGGGGCGTCGGCAGCCATTGCCTGGGCGAGCGCGGCGGCTTCAAGCCCGACGGCTTCGACTTCGCCAATTCGCCCGGCCAGTTGCTCGCCGGCGACGTCGCCGGCAAGACCCTGATCCAGACCACCACGAACGGCACCGCCGGCATCCATGCCGCGACCGGCGCCGACCGCATCTATGCCTGCGGCCTGGTCAACGCGTCCGCCACGGCGGCGGCCGTGCTGGCCGGCGCGCCGGAGACCGTCAGCATCGTCGCCATGGGCCGGGGTGGCCGCGAGCGCGCCGACGAGGACGAGCTCTGCGCCCTCTACCTGCGCGGCCGCATGCACGGCCGCGACCCCGACCGCGCGGCGTTGGCGCGGTTGCTGCAAACGATGACGCCGCCGCCGAACCCGGCCCTCATCGACAGCGACGACTACCACCCCGACGACCGCACCATCTGCGTCGACGTCGACCGTTTCCCGCTGGCCATCGCCGTTGGGCAGGAGGACGGGTTGCTGGTGGCAGAAGTGGAGAGGGCCTAAACGAACCGGGCCGTCACCACGCCGAGGCCATCGATCTCCGTCACAGCGGTCGCGGGCTTGTCGACCCACTGCGTCGCGACCACCGAGCCGGTCATAACGATGTCGCCGGCGCGCAGGCCGCGGCCGGGGTTCAGGTTGGCGAGCCAGGCCAGCGCCTCGAACGGGTGGCCCATGACGTCGCCGCCGACGCCCGCGCCGACGGAGGTGCCGTCGATCAGGGTTCGGCCGCCGAGCGCGGTCAGGTCGAGCGACCGCCAGTCCGTCGTTTCCGGTCCGTGCAGGCAGGCGGCATGGAAGAAATCGTCCGCCGTCAGGTCGAAGGCGGTCATCGCCGTGTAGTCGTCATAGCGGTCGTCGACGATCTCCATGGCCGGCATGACGGCGCCCACCAGCTCGGCGACGGACGCCCGGTCGTAGGGGCCGTTGTCGGCGTCAGCGGCTAGGCGAACGGCGATCTCGCATTCGACGCCGGCCCTGTGCGTGTCGGCGAGCTGGTAGGTCGCGTCGTCGCGATGGATGCCCTGGTCCGTCATGCTGCCGGCACACGGGCTGTCGATCTTCAGCATGGCCTGCATCACCGGCGTGGTGCAGCCGATCTTCCAGCCCGCGACCGCGCCGTGCCCGGCGGCCGTCAGACGGTCGTGCAAAACGGCCTGGATGGCATAGGCGTCGGCCGCGCTCGCCGGGCGGCAATTGCTCGGCAGGATGCCGGCCCTGCGCCCGGCGGTCCGGGCCCCGGCCAGCAGGTCGGCCGCGTCGTCGATCCGGCTGGCATCCATGGCGGCGCGCGTCAGGTCATCAGGTCCCGCACGTAGTTCGGCAGCGCGAAGGCCGCCGCGTGCACATCAGGATTATAATAGCGCGTCTTCAGGTCGCGCGCCGCATAGGCCCGTTCGATCGTCGCCAGGCCGGTCGCCGGCAGGTCGCGGCCCTTGCCGCCCCAGCCGAACGCCATAGAGCCGCCGGCATACATCGGCACGCAGGCCATGTAGAAGCCGTGATGGTCGAAGATGTCGCGGAAGGCGCGGTGGGTGCCGGTCACTTCCTCGGGCTGCACGAAGGTGACGCCGTTCTGGGTGATGACGACGCCGCCGTCGGCCAGCGCCCGGTGGCAGCCGCGATAGAACGGCGCCTGGAACAGCACCTCGCCCGGCCCGATCGGGTCGGTGGAATCGACGATGATCAGGTCGAAGCGCTGGTCGGTCTCGGCGACGAACCTGGCGCCGTCCCCGATCATCACCTCGGCGCGCGGGTCGTCGAAGGCGCCGCCGCAGATCGACGGCAGGTATTGCTTCGACAGCTCGATGACCTCCGGGTCGAGCTCGGCCAGGATGACCTTGTCGACGTCGTGCTTCAGCACCTCCTCCATGCAGCCGCCGTCGCCGCCGCCGATGATCAGGACGTTCCTGACGTTGCCGTGCGCCAGCATGGCCGGGTGCGTCAGCATCTCGTGATAGAAGAACTCGTCGGCCTCGGTGGTCTGCACGACGCCGTCCAGCACCAGCACGCGGCCCAGCCGTTCGTTGCGGAACACGCGCACCGACTGGAACGCGGTCTCGCCGTTGTAGATCGCCTCGTCGACGCGGATGCCGGCCCGCAGCTCCGGATGCAGGGTTTCGTAGAACCAGTCCATGACCTCGTCCCCGGTAAAGCGATCGCAGATGTTAGGGGTGGATCGTTGCGGCCCCGCGTCGCGCGCGGGCGGCGTCTTCTCGCAGACCGTGCCGCGTGATGCAAATGAAATCCGGGCGGCGAGAAAGCGACCGGTTCAGTCGGGGTGAACCAGCTTCGGCTGGCGCTTGTTCAGGACCTTGAGCACGCCGTCCAGCCGCTTGCCGGTCTTCAGCACCCGGCCGCGGCTGCTGACCTCGTAGCGGTCCTCGCGGCGGCCGGCGGGACGTTTGCGGATGCGGTAGAGCGGCACGTTGGCGACCCGGCCGTAGATCGCGAACACGACGCCCTCGTCGTCGGCGCTGACGGCATAGTCCAGCCACTCGCCGGACATCACCTTGCGGCTATAGACCTGAAGGATCTGGTTGAGCTCGTGCTTGTCGAAGAACTCGCCGGGCGCCCAATTGCTTGTACCGCCGCCGGATTGGGCACGGCCCCGGCGGCGGGGCGCCTCGAATGTGACAACCTCGCTCATACCGCCGCTATCTTAGCGCCCTGTCGGCGCTTTGCGACAGAAATGTTACGCGGGCGCCGTGATTTGCCGATCACGACCGCGGGTGCGGCGCTTTCCGGTTTTCATGTTTTGGAAATCCGTTAGGCTTTGGGTCGCGCCGCCCGCCACGTGAGGACAAGTCATGACCGATACCCGCCCGCGCCGTTTCGGCTTCCTGATGTTTCCCGCCTTCGAGGAGCTCGACCTGATCGGCCCCTGGGAGATGGCGACCATGTGGCGCGACTATTCGGGCGGGCCGGACTGCCTGACGGTCAGCCAGGCTGGCGGGCCGGTGACCTGCGCCAAGGGCCTGAAATGCGCCGCCGATTACAGCTTCGCCGACTGCCCGGAGATCGACTACCTGCTGGTCCCCGGCGGCTTTTCGGCCTTCGATGAAATGAAGAACGCTGTTCTGGTCGACTGGGTGCGTGGGCGGGGCGCGGCCTGCCGGCATGTGCTCTCGGTCTGCACCGGGTCGTTCATCCTGCACGCGGCGGGCCTGCTCGACGGCCGGCAGGCCACCACGCATTGGAAGGCCATGGCGCAACTCGGCGCGCTGCCAGGCGTGCGGGGCGTCAAGCAGCGCTGGGTGCGCGACGGCAACGTCTGGACCTCGGCCGGCGTCTCGGCCGGCATGGACCTGCTGCTGGGCTTCATCGCGGCGATCGACGGCGCCGAGGCCGCCGGCTCGGTACAGCACAATGCCGAGTATTATCCCGACGGCCGCGTCTACGGCGACGCCGCGCGGGCGGCGGGCGGCGACTAGAAACCACACGACGTTAAGGGGGGATGGCCATGGCGGCGATATCGCGCGACGAACTCCAGGGCCGGGCGCAGACCGTGCGGGGCCTCGTCGACCCGTCGGTGCTCGGACCGACGCTGATGCACGAGCATCTGTTGTGGGACATCCGCACGCCGGCGATGCAGGCCGATCCCGATCAGGGCCCCGAGATCGCGCTCTGCAATTGCTGGCAGATCAACTACGGCACGCGCAAGGCGCTCAGCAACTACGTCTTCTTCGACCGCGAGGTCGCCACGGACGAGGTGGCGAAGATGCGCACCGCCGGCGGGCAGACCGTGGTCGAGCTGACCGTCGGCGGCCTCAAGCCGGACCCGCTCGGCCTGGTCGGCATTTCGGAGGCCACCGAAACCCATATCGTCATGGGCTGCGGCCACTACGTCGACGAGTACCAGGACCCGGCCAACCACGACCGTGACATCGACGACTTCGCGGCCGAGATGGTGGCGCAGATCCGCGAGGGCGCCTGGGACACCGACGTGCGCGCCGGCATCATCGGCGAGATCGGCTGCCAGTCGCCCTGGACCGACCTGGAAAAGCGGGTCATGGCCGGCGCGCTGATCGCGCAAGGCGAGACCGGGGCGGCGCTCAACGTGCATCCCGGCCGCGATCCCGACCAGCCGCAGGAGGTGGCCGAGTTCGTCGCCGCCCGGGGCGGCGACACGTCGCGCCTGATCATCAGCCATATCGACCGCACCATCTTCGACGACGAGCGGCTGTTCCGCCTCGCCGACTCGGGCTGCGTCATCGAGCTCGACCTGTTCGGGCAAGAGCAGGCGCACTATCCGCTCAATCTGAAGATCGACCTGCCGAACGACGCCGAGCGCCTGCGCTGGATCCGTCGCCTGATCGACCGCGGCCACCTGGACCAGATCGTCATCTCGCACGACATCTGCTACCGCACCCGGCTCACCTGCTTCGGCGGCCATGGCTACGGCCATATCTTCGAGAACGTCGTGCCGCTGATGCAACGCCGCGGCTTCACCCAGGCCGAGATCGACCGCATCACCATCGAAACCCCGCGGCGCCTGCTGACCTTCGTCTGACCGCGCAATTCAGTTTCCCATGGCCACCCTTCGAGACGCGCCCTGAGGGGCGCTCCTCAGGGTGAGGTAAAGCTTTGATATCAAACCAAAACTTCATGCTGAGAGCCTGTGAAAGAATCGCACCGCAGCCACCCAGGTTGTCATCCTGGCGAAGGCCAGGATCCACGTTTGTTGTTTTTCAACAGGTTGCGA
>JANQKO010000046.1 GCA_028281075.1 Alphaproteobacteria bacterium
CCCCGCTGGCCCGTGCGCCCGCAACAGCGCTTCGGCAAGCCCGCGCTTGTCTTTCAGCGGGACGTGCGCCACGGCCGGGGCATCGACACCGGCCGTCGCCAGGCCCTGACGGGCCAGGCCCAGGCGGATCAGCCGCATCATCGCGGCGGCGGCGAAGTCGTTCATGCCGCCGAGCGTAGCAGATCCGCCGGCGTCACCGGCAGGCGCGTCGGCCGTATGCCGATGGCGTCGCGGACCGCGTTCAGGATCGCGCCCGTGGCGGCGACGATGGCGGTCTCGCCGGCGCCGGTCGGGGCCTCGCCGTTGTCGACCAGCACGATGTCCATCGGTGGCACCTGGTCGAGCCGGGGAACGGGCGCCTCGGCGAACGTTTCCGCCGCGACGCCGCCATCGGCGACGGGCAGCCCGTCGGTCAGCGCCATGCCCAGGCCCCAGACCAGGTTGCCCTCGCATTGCGCGCGCACCTGGTCGGGGTTGATGACCCGGCCGCAGTCATGCGCGCACCAGAGCCGCGTGACGGCGACCGCGCCATTGTCGACGGCGACATCGGCGACGACGGCGGCGTAGCTCATCTGCTTGTAGATGCCGCAGGCGACACCCCGGCCCCGGCCGTCCGATGGCGGCGACCGGGTCTCGTCCCAGTTGGCGGCGGCGGCCACGCGCCGAAGCACGCCGGCGAGGCGCGGATCCTCGATATGGGCGAGGCGGAAGGCGACCGGGTCCTGGCCCGCCCGGCGCGCGCATTCGTCCATGGCGCACTCGATGGCGGTGACGTTCGGGCCGGCCCCGAGGCCGCGCCAGGGACCGGTCAGGATCGGCAGCCGTTCGAGGTCATGCTCGATCCGGCGTCGGCCGATGCGGTAGGGCGGGATGGCGCCGCGGGCGACGCCCCGGTCGCCGATGAAATCGGTCAGGCGCTGCAGCCACGGCGGCAGGCCGGCATTCGTGAAGATGATGTGGCTGCAGGCGAAGCCGTGCCACCAGTCCTCGATCCGGCCATGCCGGACGCGGGCGCGGATGCGGTGGCTCGACGGCGGCCGGTGAAAGCCCTGCCGGTACTCCTGGCCGCGGGTCCACTGGACCTTGACCGGCCGTGCCGCCGCGCGCGCGAGAACGGCGGCCTCGAGCTCGACGGTACAGATGGTCTTGCCGCTGAAGGCGCCGCCGACGCGCCGGCCATGGACCACGACCTGTTCGTCGTCCAGGCCGAAACGCCGGACCATGACGTCGCGAATATAGAAGATGTCCTGCGAGCCGACCCACATCCGCAGGCCCGTGTCGTCGAACTCCGCCACGGCGGCGCGCGGCTCGATCGGCGTGTGCGCCGCCGGCGGTACGTCGAGGCGCAGGTCGACGTCCCAGGGACCGTCGCGGTCGAGCGGCTCGTCGACGAGGTCGTAGGACAGCGAACCACCGGCGAGCCGGCGGTCGATGTCGATGCGTTCGTCGATTTCGTTCTGACCGACGCTGCCGTCGGTCCGCCAGCGGATGTCGAGCGCCTGTTCAATGCGGTCGAGCGCGCCCGGCGTCTCGGCGACGATACCCAGCCCCATGCTCTCGCCCTGCCGCAACAGCGGATCTTCGACGAGCGCGACGAAGCCCGGCTGCGCGCGGGCGGCGGCGGCGTCCCAGGCGGCGGGCGACGACGTGAATTCCGGCGTGGCCGGCGCGCGCGGGACCTGGCCATGGGCCATGCCGGGCCGGCGAGTGTCGGCGGCATAGACCGGCGCGCCGCGCACGATGGCGTCGGCCTGTTCGAGCGGCATGGCTCTGCCGACATGGCGGGCGCGGCCCGCGAAGGCGCGCAGCGCGCCGATCGGACGGGGCTCGGCCGTCAGCACGCCTTCGGTCCGGCCGGCGGCGACGGCCTTGCGCAGCGTCGCGCAGGCCCGTGCCAGCGGCAGGGCGTAGTCCTTCACCGAGTCGCTGCCGACGGTGGCGCGGACATGCGCGATGTCGGTGGTGGCGGGCAGGTGCAGGTCGACCTCGTCCCAGCCGACGCCGAGCTCGTCGCAGGCGACCTGCTTGAGCGCGGTGGCGATGTTCTGGCCGATCTCGGCGCGCGGCAGTGACAGCACGTAGCGGCCGTCGACGTGGCGGATCCAGCCGAGCGCCGCCTCGGGCGTGGGGTCGGGGCGTTTCGGAATGACGGGCAGCGAACAGCCCGCGAGGAAGGCGACGCCGAGGCCGAGGAAAGTCCGACGTCTCATGACCGCGCCGCCGCCCGGTGCACGGCCCGGCGAATGCGTTGCTGGGTGCCGCAGCGGCAGAGATTGTCGGCCAAGGCCGCGTCGATCTCGGCGTCGTTGGGTCGCGGCTTTGCCCGCAGCAGCGCCACGGCGGACATGATCTGCCCCGCCTGGCAGTAGCCGCATTGCGGCACGTTCTCGTCGAGCCAGGCCTGCTGCACCGGGTGCGGCCGGCCGCCCGCGCCGGCCAGGCCCTCGACGGTCAGGATGTCGCGGTCGGCGACGTCGGCGACGCGCCAGAGACAACTCCGCGCGGCCTCGCCGTCGAGCAGGACCGTGCAGGCCCCGCACTGGCCGACGCCGCAGCCGAACTTGGCGCCGACGAGGCCGAGAAACTCGCGCAAGGTGGCGAGCAGGGTTTCGTCGCGCCATGCCGGCGGGATGGCGTGGACGCGGTTGTTGATCCGAAGCTGCATCGGTGGCCTCCAGCGGGTGATTGACCCGCTGGATGTGGCGCCGACGCGTGGCCGGGCCTTGAATTATCGCGCCAAAATGTCGGTGTTACTCCGCCGTCGCCGCTTCCGTCAGTTTCTCGCGGCGGCGGGCGATGATCTGCAGCACGATGATCGGCGCCACCAGAATGGCGGCGACCAGGGCCGATTTCAGCTCGGGCGCGATGAACAGGAGCGCCGCGAAGCGCATGACCCAGCGCTGCAGCACCGGGATCGGTGCCAGCAGGAAGCCGCTCAACGACGCGCCCAGCAGGACGACGCCGGTGACGCAGCCCGAGAAGGCGATGGCGAATTCCTGCCACGAGAAGCCGTCCGTCACCAGCAGCAGCGACGGCGAATAGACGAAGACCAGCGGCACCAGCGCCTTGGCGTTGCCGAGGCGGAAGGCGGTGAGGCCCGTCTTGAAAGGATTGGCGCCGGCGATGCCGCCCGCGGCATAGGCGGATGTGCAGACCGGCGGCGTGATGTCGGCCAGCACGCCGTAGAACAGCACGAAGAAATGCGCCGCGATGGGCGGGATGCCGAACTGCACCAGCACGGGCGCGGCGATGGTGGCGACGATAATGTAGAGCGCCGTCGTCGGGATGCCGGCGCTGAGCGCGACGCAGCAGACGGCGATGAAGACCAGCGAGAAGAACAGCACGAGCTGGTCGAGGGTGAACAGCGTCAGCGGCATCAGCGCGTCGACGAACTCGGCCGTGGTTTGGGCGAACTGGGTGACGATGAAGGAGATCCGGAACGGCACGCCGGTCAGCGTGACGACGCCGACGATGATGCCGACGGCGGCGGCCGCCGCGCCGACGGCGAGCGCGTATTTGGCGCCGAGTTGGAAGGCGTCCAGCAGGTCGCGCAGGCTGAGGCGGTGCCGGGGATTGACGAAACCCACGACGATGCAGGCGGTGATGCCCCAGAATGCGGCCATGAACGGCGTGTGGCCGCGGATGATGATGGTGACCAGGATGATCAGCGGGATCAGGTTCGGCCAGCCGGTCTTGAGGATATGCCAGAGGTTCGGCAGCACGTCGGGCGGCAGGCCCTTCAGGCCCATGCGCTTGGCCTCGAGGTGCACGTTGGTGAAGACGCCGATGTAGTGCATCAGCGCCGGCACCAGGGCGGCCAGGATCACCGTGGTGTAGCTGACCTCCAGGAACTCCATCATCACGAAGGCCGCCGCGCCCATGATCGGCGGCGTGATCTGGCCGCCGGTGCTGCTGGCCGCCTCGACGGCGCCGGCGAAATGCGGCCGGTAGCCGATCCGCTTCATGGCCGGGATGGTGAGCGCGCCTGTCGTGACGGTGTTGGCGATCGACGAGCCCGAGATGGTGCCGAACATGGCGGATGCCAGCACGCTGACCTTGGCCGGGCCGCCGGTATAGCGGCCGGCGATGGCCTGGGCGATGTCGATGAAGAACTGGCCCAGGCCCATGCGCGTGGCGATGGTGCCGAACAGCACGAAGTGGAAGACGAAGGTGGCCACCACCTTGACCGGGATGCCGTAGATGCCCTCGGTGGTCATGTAGACGTGGCTGATGAAGCCGGCCCAGTTGGTGCCGGGATGTTTCAGCGCGCCGGGCGCGATCTGGCCGAACACGGCATAGAGGATGAAGACCGCGACGATGATCGGCAGCACCCAGCCCATGGCCCGGCGCGCGGCCTCCAGGATCAGCAGCACCATGGTGGTGCCGACGACCATGTCGGTCAGGTTCGGGTTGCCGATGCGGAAGGTCATCGACTCCAGTGTCACCGGCAGGTAGAGCGAGCAGGCGACGGCGGCGACGGCGAACAGCCAGTCGTAGACCGGCACGTTGCCGGGCCGCCACCAGGCCGCGCGCGGGGCGGCGTCGTTCACCGACCTGGCATAGCCGAAGACGATGAAGATCAGGCCGAGGACGAAGCCGAGATGGATGCCCTTGTGCCAGTGCTCGGCCAGGATGCCGAAGCCGGCGGTGTAGTAGTGATAGGCCGAGAGCGCCGCCAGCAGGCCGGCGACCAGCCAGCCGGCCCAGCCGACGACCGTCCGGAAATGCATTTCCGGGTCGTATTCATGCTCCAGGATCTGGGCCTTCTGCAGGTCGATCTGGGTCATGGACGCGGTGGCGGAGCGGGGAAATGCCGGCGGCCGGGCGGGTTCGCCCGGCCGCCGCGGAAGGTGACGGTCAATTCTGCGGCACGGTCATGCCGGCTTCCTTGTAGTATTTGGCGGCGCCCGGATGCACCGGGATGCCGATGGCGTCGAGCGCGGTGCCGAGCTGTACGACCTTGCCCTTGGCGTGGCCGTTGTTCAGTAGCTTGCGGGTATTGTCGTTCCACAGCGCCTTGGTGATCTCGTAGATCAGCTTGTCGTCGGCGTCCGCGCTGACCAGCCATTGCGCGCCGACGGCGAGCGTCGCCGTGTCGCTGTCGATGCCCTCGTAGACGCCGGCCGGCACCTTTTCGTTGTAGTAGAACGGCGCCTTCTTCTTGACGATCTCGGCCTTGTCGGCGGCGATCGGCAGCAGCCGGGCGCCGACCGTGGTGGCGAGCTCGGCGATGGCGGCCTGCGGATAGCCGGTGACCGTGATCATGGCCTCGAGCTGGCCGTCGCGCATGCGGTCGATGGATTGCTGACTGTTCAGGTACTCGGCCTCGTAGTCGACGTTTTCCTTCATGCCGTGGGCTTCCAGGATCAGGACGGCGCCGACCTTGGCGCCCGAGGCCTGCAGGCCGATGCCGATGCGCTTGCCCTTGAGGTCGGTGACCTGTCGGAAGGGTGAATCCTCGCGCACGACGACGTGGATGTGCTCGGGGAACAGATTGGCGAGCGCGCGCAGCTTGGTCAGCGGCGGCTTGCCGTCGAACACGCCGGTGCCGGTATAGGCCCAGTAGGTGACGTCGGACTGCGCCAGGCCGGAATCGACGGTGCCGGACTGGATCGCGTTCACGTTCGCGACCGAGCCGTTCGCCGACATGGCGATGGCGACCAGGCCGGGCACGCCGCAACTGCCGCGCTTCTCGCAGGGCCGCGAGCCGGGCGGGTTGCTGACCGCGTTGGCGATCAGGCCGGCCATCGGATAATAGGTGCCGCCGGCGCTGCCGCTGGCGATCTTGAAGAACCGCATGTCCTGCGCCTGGGCGGCGCCGAAGGCGGCCGTGACCGCGATCACGGCGGCGGCGGAAAGAGCTGTCTTCAGTTTCATGACCACCTGTTTCCCCTGTTGGCTGTTGTGCTTATGCGACGTGGCGAAGATCGGGGGAATCTAGCGCGAACCGGGCCCATGATGAAACGGCAAACGGTTGGCGCTAGACTCCGCGCTTTCGCGCGCCGCCGGAGGGAAACGGATGCCGGACGCCACGGACAAGCTGATCGCCCGCAAGGACGGCGCCATCGGCCGGCTGGTCTTCAACCAGCCGGAGCGGCGCAACGCCATCTCGTTCGCCATGTGGCGGGCGATTCCCGACGCCGTCGCCGAATTCGTGGCCGACGACGCGATCCGCGTGATCGTGGTCAGCGGCGCCGGCGGCAAGGCCTTCTCGGCCGGCAACGACATCTCGGAATTCGCGACGCGGCGGGCCAGCAACGCGCAGATCGCCGATTACAACGCCGCCTCGGGCCGGGCCTACGCGGCCCTGGCCGGGGCGCCGAAGCCGGTGATCGCGAAGATCGAGGGCTATTGCATCGGCGGCGGCCTGGAGGTCTCGCAGCTCTGCGACCTGCAGCTCAGCGCCGACGACGCGCGCTTCGCGGTGACGCCGGCGCGGCTGGGGCTCGGTTACAAGTATGACGACGTTCGCCTGCTGCTGGCCAATATCAGCGCCAAGCACGCCAAGGAACTGCTGTTCACCGGCCGGCAGTTCAGCGCCGCCGACGCCTTGCGGATGGGCCTGGTCAACCGCGTCGCGCCGGCGGCCGCGCTCGACGACCTGGTCGAGGACTATGCCCGCGGCATCGCCGGGAACGCGCCGCTGTCGGTCCGGGCCGCGAAGGGCATCGTCGCCGAGGCCGTGAAGCCGCCGGCCGACGCCGATCTGGCGCGCTGCCAGGCGCTGGTCGACGCCTGCCACGCCAGCGCCGACTACCAAGAAGGCCAGCGCGCCTTTGGCGAGAAGCGCAAGCCGGTGTTCGAAGGGCGGTAGCCGGCGGGTTCGACCCACGCCTGCTGGATTGCCGGGTCAAACCCGGCAACAATGAACCTGATGTAAAATCAATGCCTTACCGACAAGAAATGTAACCGGGGCAAAAGTCCGGGCGGTTTGTCGTTTATCCCGGATCACGGTCATGCCGGCCTGCACGGCCGCGAAGAAAACGCCGAAGGCTCGCCCCCAATTGTCATGCCGGCGGAGGCCGGCATCCATGGGACTGGCCGCCCGTCGAACGACAACGTCTTGGGGGTTCCGGCATCGGC
>JANQKO010000060.1 GCA_028281075.1 Alphaproteobacteria bacterium
ACTTCGCCAAGTCGGACGCCGACTGGGTCGAGGACCTGATCGACGCCGTCGCCGACGCGGCCCCGCTGCTGGCGGCCGACGACGATCCCGGCTTCGCCACCAAGGTCGCCCTGCTGCGCCGCCTGCCGCCGCCGAAGGCCGACACAGCCGCCGCCGAAGGCGGTCCATAGCAACATGCCAAAGACCGGAGTGCGCCGCCCATGGGTTTCAAATGCGGCATCGTCGGCCTGCCGAATGTCGGCAAGTCGACCCTGTTCAATGCCCTGACCAGCACCGCCTCGGCCGCCGCCGAGAACTATCCGTTCTGCACCATCGAGCCCAATGTCGGCCAGGTGGCGGTGCCCGACCCGCGGCTCGGCCGGCTGGCCGGATTGGCCAAGTCGGCCAAGGTGGTGCCGGCGACGATGGATTTCGTCGACATCGCCGGCCTGGTGCGCGGGGCCAGCAAGGGCGAAGGCCTGGGCAACCAGTTCCTGGCCCACATCCGCGAGGTCGACGCCATCGTCCAGGTGCTGCGCTGCTTCGAGGACGAGAACGTCACCCACGTCGACGGCCGGGTCGACCCGCTGGCCGACGCCGAGACCATCGAGACCGAGCTGATGCTGGCCGATCTCGAAAGCCTGGAGAAGCGTATCGAGCCGCTGAACAAGCGGATCCGGGGCAACGACAAGGAGGCCGGGCAGCAGCTCGTGCTGGTCGAGGCCGTGCTGGCGGCCCTGCGCGACGGCCGGCCGGCCCGCACCGTGCCGGTCGGGCCCGAGCTGGCGTCCGCCTTCAGGCACCTGCAGCTTCTGACCGCCAAGCCCGTGCTCTATGTCTGCAACGTCGACGAAGCCTCGGCCGCCGAGGGCAACGCCCTGTCGGCCCGGGTCGGCGAGATGGCGGCCCGGCAGGGCGCCGGCGCCATCGTGATCTCGGCCAAGATCGAGGCCGAGGTCGCCCAGCTCGACGACCCGGAGGAAAAGCGGGCCTTTCTCTCCGAACTGGGGCTGGAAGAAACCGGCCTCGACCGGCTGATCCGGGCCGGCTACGCGCTATTGGGCCTGATCACCTTCTTCACCGCCGGGCCCAAGGAGGCCCGCGCCTGGACGGTGCCGGACGGCGCCACGGCGCCGCAGGCCGCCGGCCGCATCCACACCGATTTCCAACGCGGCTTCATCTGCGCCGAGACCATCGCCCACGACGACTATGTCGCGACCGGCGGCGAGCAGGGCGCCAAGGACGCCGGCAAGATGCGCCAGGAGGGCAAGGACTATGTCGTCAAGGACGGCGACGTGGTGCTGTTCCGCTTCAACGTCTGATCACACGCCGGTGGAATAGCCGCCGTCGGCGACGATGGTCTCGCCGGTGACGAAGCCGGCCAGATCGGACGCCAGGAACAGGGCGACGCCGGCGATGTCCTCGGGCCGGCCCCAGCGGCCGAGCGGCGTGCGGGCCAGGATCGCGGCGTCGAGCGAGGCGTTCTCCCGGATCCGCTGCGTCATCCCGGTCTCGATCCAGCCCGGCGCGATGGCGTTCACGCGGATGCCGTCCGGCGCCCAGGCCACGGCCAGTGACTTGGTGAGCTGCACGATCGCCGCCTTGCTGGCGCCATAGGCCGGGTTGCCACGCGCGCCGAAGAAGCTGGTCAGGGAAGCGATGTTGACGACCGTGCCGTGCCGGTAGCGCAGCTTGTCGTGAAACCGGTTCGCCAGATGCAGGGCGCCGGTCAGGTTCACGTCCAGCACCTTGCGGAAGGTCTCGAGCTCGAACTCCCGGCCGCGATAGACCACCGTGCCGGCATTGTTGACCAGCACATCCAGCGCCGGCATGTCGGCCTCCAGCGCCTTGACGGCCGTATCGTTGGCGACGTCGAGCTGCCGGAAGGCCATGCCGGACAGGTCGGCCGGATATTCGGACCGCGCGCGGGTGCCGGTGACCGTGACCTCGGCGCCGCCATCGCGGAACGCCCGCGCGATGGCGTTGCCGATGCCGCCGGAGCCGCCGGTCACCAGCACGATCCGGCCACTGAAATCGAAGACGGCCGCCATCCCGGCCCGCCTCACGCGTCTTCGACGACGAACTGTTCCTCGGTCAGGAAGCAGGGTGAGTTCGCCAGGTCGATGAAATTCAGCTCGTCCTTGTACATTTCCTTGCCGGCCGCGCGGCCGTCGGCCGATCCGGTCGCCGCCTCGAACGCCGCCAGGTCGTCCCACCAGGCCTCGGCAACACCGTCATAGGGTTCCGGCCCGCCCCGGCTGCCGGCGATGAAGTCCGCCGTCCTGCCGTCGAGCGTGCGCTGCTGGACATAGCGGCGCACGCCCATGGCGGCCATGTGTTTCAGCATCAGCGGCCCGTGCGTCTCGCGCCAGTAGCGCTGAAATTCCGCGCGGCTGAGAGCCGGCTTGCGGCGCAGGCAGAAGGTGAGCTTCAGCATCGGCCGGCATGGCCTCCCTGCTTGTGGGCATGATCGAACATACCCGCTATGTTACGCGCCGTGTCGCATCAGGGACAGTTCGCAACGCGTCAATCATGAAGTATTTCGAGGATATCAAGGCCGGTGACGTCGCCGAGCTGGCGGCCCGGCACGTCAGCGAGGCCGACATCATCGCCTTTGCCGTCAAGTTCGACCCGCAGGTCTTCCATACCGATCCGGAAGCCGCGAAGCAGACCGCGTTCGGCGGCCTCGCCGCCAGCGGCTGGCACACCAACGCGCTGATGATCAGCATGCTGGTCGAGCGGTTCAAGACCGAGTCCCTGGCCGCCATCGGCTCGCCCGGCGTCGAAACCTGCCGCTGGCTGGTGCCGGTGCGGCCGGGCGACACGCTGACCGGCCGGCAGGAGGTGCTGGAGACCTGGCCGTCGAAAAGCAAGCCCATGGGCTTTGTGCGCAGCCGCACCGACCTGGCGAACCAGCATGGCGAGGTGGTGATGACCATGGTGGGACTCGGCATGATCGCGCGGCGGCCGGAGGCGGCGGCATGAACGACCCCGTCCCGCCCAGGGCCGCCACCGGCGAGCCGGTCTATTTCGAGGACTTCGAGGTCGGCCAGACCCGCGCCTTCGGCGCCTATGCCGTCACCGAGGCGGAGGTCGTCGCCTTCGGCCGGCAGTTCGATCCGCAGGCGTTCCACATCGACCCGGACGCCGCGGCGGACACCGTGTTCGGCGGCCTGATCGCCAGCGGCTGGCATACCTGCGGCATGATGATGCGCATGGTCTGCGACGACGGCCTGCCGCGCACGGCCGTGCTGGCCTCGCCCGGCTTCGACAACCTGAAATGGCTGCGTCCGGTGCGTCCCGGCGACGTCCTGTCGGTGCGTTCGGTCGTGGCCGAGAAAATCGAATCCAAAAGCAAGCCCGACCAGGGCATCATCAAGATCGCCAACACAGTGCTGAACCAGGCCGGCGAAGCCGTCATGACGATCACCAATATCGCCTTCTACCGCCGCCGGCCGGCGACGACGGTCAGCGGATGAGCGTGCCGACCGCGCCGGCGGATGCGGACGACCGGGACCCGCCGATCGAGATCATGGCCTCGAAGGGCAAGTATCTCGGCATGGCGATGCCCTGCCTGCTGGTGGCGCTCGCCGCGTTCGACGCGCTGCACCGGGGCGCCAGCATCGCGGAAGGCACCGGCATGGGTCTCGACATCGGCGTGTTCCTGGTCGCGTTCGTCTCCGCGGCGACGCTGATCTATCTCGGTTTCGACCGCAAGCCGGTGCTGACCATCGACGCGGCCGGCATCCGCTGCCGCCGGCCGGACATCGGCGTGATTCCCTGGGACCGGGTCATGGGCATGGGCTTCGCGCGGCCGACCGCCTTTCGCAGGCAATTGCTGATCGCGGTGGACACGGAGAACGACAGCGCGCTGCAACGGCGCCTGAAAAGCTTCACCGCCGGCGGCTTCAACCGTGGCGCGGCGCATTTCCGCGGCCAGATGCAGGGGCTGCCGACCGTGCAGATCCCGATTTCCATGCTGGCCATCAAGCAGCCCGACCTGCAGCGCCTGCTGGAGGAACGCATCAGCTATCGCGGCAACTGACACCGACCAACCGGAGGAAGACATGGGACAGGACCTGACACTGACCGCCGACGACGGCCATACGCTGGGCGCCTATCGCGCCGATCCGGCGGGCGCGCCGAAAGGCGGGATCGTCGTGTTGCAGGAGATCTTCGGCGTCAATGCGCATATCCGCGAGGTCGCGGACGGCTTCGCCGCCGACGGCTATGTCGCGATCGCGCCGGCGCTCTACGATCGGTCGTCGAAGAAGGGCGTGCAGCTCGGCTACGGGGGCGACGACATCGCCGTCGGCCGCGACCTGCGCGAGGAGTTCTCCTGGGACGACACCGTGCTGGACGTCAAGGCCGCCGTCGACGTGCTGAAGGCCGAGGGCCTGAAGGTCGGCACGACGGGCTATTGCTGGGGCGGCACGATCTCCTACCTCGCCGGCTGCCGGCTCGACGTGCAGGCGGCCGTCGTCTATTACGGCGGGCAAATCATCCCCTATGTGGACGAGGCGGCGAATTGTCCGCTGCTGATGCATTTCGGCGAGCACGACAAGGGCATCCCGCTCAGCGACGTCGACGCCATCAAGGCCGCGCACTCCGCCGCCGACGTGCATATCTATGACGCCGACCACGGCTTCAACTGCGACCATCGCGGCAGCTACGACGAAGCCGCGGCCAAAATCGCCCGCGAACGCACCATGGCGCTCTTCGCCGCCAACCTGGGCTGACGGCGCGCAACGCGGCGCGGCGCTCAATCCGCCGGGGCGAACTCCACCAGGGTGCCGCTGGCGGCATCCGGCGCCACTCGCAGCGCGCCGTCGAGGCCGGTCTCGTAGGCCACGCCGGTACGATCGAGACAGGCCGCCGTCGCCGCGATATCGGCGACGGCGAAGCTGACGGCGGCGCCGCGCGGCACCGGACCGCCGGGCGGCAGGTCGATCTCCGGATAGAGCGCGGCCATGTCTTCCTCGGTGGCGAATACCAGCCGGGCGGTGCCGGTAAACACGGTCAGCGTCTCGTCGGTCATGGTCGTGGCGCCGGGGCCGAACAGCGCCGCGTGCGCCGGCTCCAGCCGCGCCGGCTCGGCGACCACGACGGCAACGGTGCGGATGCCGGTGACGCCGTTGGCGTGGCGCAGCCAGGCGGGCTGGCGCACGGCGTCCGGCGTCAGATGGTCGCAGACGAAGAGCCGGAAATCCGGCGTCCGGTCCGGCGGCAGCTCGACCAGGGCGAACCGCGCCTCGCCGGGGCCGTCCGGCAGGTCGACCGGCCGGACCAGATCCGCGACCGGGGCCGGGTCGAGCCCCGCTTCCCGCATCAGGCGATGGGATTCGTGGGCGCCCTCGGTCGCCATGGCGGCGCCGATCAATCCGTCGCCGCGCTCGGCCAGCAGCGTCTCCAGGCGCGACGGCGGCGCGTCCGTGGTGACGATGCCGATCAGCTCGACATAGTCACGGTCGAACATGATGCAGTAATTGCCGGTGCGCCGGCCGACATGGGCGCCGCGCGGCGTCATGGTGAAGCCCAGCCGCCGCCACGCGGCCGCCGCGGCTTCCAGGTCGCCGACCCCGATCAGGACGTGGTCGATACCGGTGACGGCGTTCGCCATGGCGGCCCTCACTCGCCCTCGAAGGCCATCAGCGTGCGCACCGGCACCTTCATCTCCTCCAGCCGCGCGCGGCCGCCGATATCCGGCAGGTCGATGACGAAGCTGCAGCCGACCACCTCGCCGCCGCCCTCGCGGATCAGCTCGATCGACGCCACCGCCGTGCCGCCGGTGGCGATCAGGTCATCGACGATCAGAATGCGGTCGCCCTTGTCCAGGCTGTCGATGTGGATCTCGACCTCGTCGGTGCCGTATTCCAGCTCGTACTCGACGCCGATGGTCTGCCAGGGCAGCTTGCCCTTCTTGCGAATCGGCACGAAGCCGACCGAAAGCTGGTGCGCCACGGCGCCGCCCAGGATGAAGCCCCGGGCCTCGATGCCGGCGACCTTGGTGATGCCGCTGCCGGCGAACGGCTGCACCAGCTCGTCGACGGCGCGGCGGAAGCCGCCGGGATCGCGCAGCAGCGTGGTGATGTCCCGGAACATGATGCCGGGCTTGGGATAGTCCGGGATCGTCCGGACCAGGCGCTTCAGATCCATCGCGGCTCAGCCGTTCAGGACGCGGCCCGCGACCGCGTCGAGCTTCGCCAGCAGGGCCGGGTCGCGCGCCTCCGGCGCCGTGATCAGCGCGTTGTCCAGCGCCCGGTCGCAGCCCTGTGGGCACAGCGCCGGCCGCGCCTTCATGTTCGGCGCGACCCGCTTGACCAACGCCCGGGCCTTGTCGGCGTTGCCCAGCAGCACGCCGATAATGGCCTCGACCTCGACATGGTCATGGTCAGGGTGCCAGCAGTCATAGTCCGTCACCATGGCCACCGTGGCGTAGCTGATCTCGGCCTCGCGGGCGAGCTTGGCCTCCGGCATGTTGGTCATGCCGATGACGTCGCAGCCCCAGGACCGGTAGAGATTGGATTCCGCCAGGCTGGAGAATTGCGGGCCTTCCATGGCGAGATAGGTACCGCCGCGGTGGTAGGGAATGCCCTCGGCCTCGCAGGCCGCCGCGCACCAGTCGCCCAACCGCCGGCTGACCGGATGGGCCATCGAGACATGCGCCACCATGCCCTCGCCGAAGAAGCTCTTCTGCCGCGCGAAGGTCCGGTCGATGAACTGGTCGACGATCACGAACATGCCCGGCACCAGCTCGTCGCGGAACGAGCCGCAGGCACTGACCGAGATGATGTCGGTCACGCCGGCCCGCTTCATGGCATCGATGTTGGCGCGGTAGTTGATGCTGGACGGCGAATGCCGGTGGCCGCGCCCGTGCCGGGGCAGGAACACCATCCGCACGCCGTCGAGCGTGCCGAACAGCAGCTCGTCCGAGGGCGCGCCCCAGGGCGACTCGACGCGCCGCCAGGCGAGGTCGGCTAAGCCGTCGATCTCGTAGACGCCGCTGCCGCCGATCACGCCCAGCACCGGGTTCGGATGCATGTCCGTCATGAAGGTTTCCGGAAGCTCCCCTGAATCCGGCGCAGTCTTTCAAGGATCGCGGACGCGATCAACCGTGAAAAAGGGCCGCCCGGGGGCGGCCCTGGTTTCCGTGCCGGGCGCGGCCGGTCAGTGCAGGCCGGCCCAGACCTTGCGCTTCACCGCGTACATCAGGATCGAGAACAGCACCAGGAAGATGATCACCTTGACGCCGAGCTGCTTGCGCGCCTCCAGCTTCGGCTCGGCCGTCCAGGTCAGGAAGTTGGTGACGTCGTAGGCCATCTGCTCGACGGTCGCCGAGGTACCGTCGGGATATTCGACCATATCCGCGAACAGCGGCGGCGCCATGCTGATCGCGCCGCCGGCGAAGTAGGGATTGTAATGCTGGGTATCGCCGAGCTCGACGCCGGCCGGCGGATCCTCGTAGCCGACCAGCAGCGAGTAGATGTAGTTCTCGCCGCCCAGGCGGGCCTTCACCACCAGCGACAGGTCGGGCGGCAGCGCGCCGCCGTTCGCCGCCCGCGCCGCGTTGTCGTTGGGGAACGGGCTGGGATAGTAGTCCGACAGCTTGCCCGGCCGCTCGAACATGTCGCCGAGCTCGTCCGGTCCGTCGGTGATCTCGTACTCGGCGGCGATGACCTTGGCTTCATCCTCGCTCAACCCGATCTCGAGCAGGTTGCGGAAGGCGATGTATTCGAGGCCGTGGCAGGCGGCGCAGACCTCGCGGTAGACCATCATGCCGCGCTGGACCGAGGCCCGGTCGAAGGTCCCGAACGGCCCGGCATGCGGCCAGTCGCGGCTGAGCGGCGACCGCGCCTCGCCCGCCGCCTGCGCCGGCGTCGCCGCGGCGGCGCCGGCGAGTCCCAGACCGATCGACAGCGCGACGACGAGTTTTCCGATTCCACGCATCAGCCGCGCTCCTCCGCTTTCGCCGCCGCCCCTTCCGGCATGGCGCCGCCGCCGCCACTCTTTAACACGGCGGCATTGATACTCTCGGGCAGCGGACGCGGCCGCTCGAACCAGCCGATGAACGGCAGCAGCCCGAAGAACGCGAAGTACAGGAACGTCGCGACCCGGCTGACGATGATATAGATGCCTTCGGCCGGCTTGGCGCCGCACCAGCCCAACACCAGGCAGACGATGACGAACAGCCAGAACATCTGCTTGTAGATCGGCCGGAACGTGGCCGAGCGGACCCGGCTGGTATCGAGCCACGGCAGCACGAACAGCACGAAGATCGCCGCGAACATGGCGATCACGCCGCCCAGCTTGTCCGGGATCGAGCGCAGGATGGCGTAGAACGGCAGGAAGTACCATTCCGGCACGATATGCGCCGGCGTCACCAGCGGATCGGCCTTGATGTAGTTGTCCGGCTCGCCCAGCGCGTTCGGCATGAAGAACAGGAACAGCGCGAAGAAGACGCCGAACACGGCCAGGCCGAGCGCGTCCTTCACCGTGTAATAGGGATGGAACGGGATGGTGTCCTGCGGTCCCTTGATGTCGATCCCGAGCGGATTGTTCGACTTGCGGTGATGCAGCGCCCAGAGATGCAGGAAGACCACGCCGATCAGCACGAAGGGCAGCAGGTAGTGCAGGCTGAAGAACCGGTTCAGCGTCGGATTGTCGACCGAGAACCCGCCCCAGAGCCAGGTCACCACGCTGTCGCCGATCAGCGGGATGGCCGAGAACAGGTTGGTGATCACCGTCGCGCCCCAGAAGCTCATCTGCCCCCAGGGCAGCACATAGCCCATGAAGGCCGTCGCCATCATCAGCAGCAGGATGATGATGCCCAGGAACCAGAGCACCTCGCGCGGGCTCTTGTACGAGCCGTAATAGAGCCCGCGGAAAATGTGGATATAGACGACGATGAAGAACATCGAGGCGCCGTTGGCGTGCATATAGCGCATCAGCCAGCCGTAATTCACGTCCCGCATGATGTGCTCGACGCTGTCGAAGGCGTAGTCGACATGCGGCGTGTAGTGCATCGCCAGCACGATGCCGGTGACGATCTGCACGACCAGCATGACGCCGGCCAGCGAGCCGAAATTATAGGCGTAGTTCAGGTTCTTCGGCGCCGGATAGACGACCAGATGCTCGTTGACGTAGCTGAAGATCGGCAGCCGGTACTCGATCCACTTGATCACCCGGCTGTTGGTCTGGAATTCGCTCATCTCGCCGCTCCCTAGCCGATCCGCACGCGGTTGTCGTCCAGGAAGACATATTCCGGCACCTCCAGGTTCAGCGGCGCCGGACCGCGGCGGATGCGGCCCGAGATGTCGTAGTGCGAGCCGTGGCAGGGGCAGAACCAGCCGCCGTAATCGCCCTGCTCGCCGATCGGGATGCAGCCGAGATGGGTGCAAACCCCAACCAGGATCAGCCATTCCGCCCGCTGCACGCGGTCCGAATCGGCCTGCGGGTCCGGCAGGTCGCCCATGGGCACGCCCTCGGCCTCGGCGATCTCGGCCGCGGTGCGGTGCCGGATGAAGACGGGCTTGCCACGCCAGAACACCTTCACAGACTGTCCGACGTCAATGGTGGACAGATCGACTTCTGTCGAGGACAACGCGAGAACATCCTGCGAGGGGTTCATCTGGCTGACGAAGGGCCAGGCCATCGCGCCGACGCCAACCGCCCCCATTCCCCCGGCGGCGATGTAAAGAAAATCTCGCCGCGTTTGTCCCCCATGGGTCGTGTCCGCCATCCTTCATTAACCTCTTGTTTACGAAAACTTCCCTGGTGCTTAACCGCTGTCTTTTGTCACGATGATGTGGCTTTGTCCAGCCGGCGGGCGATGCGACAGCGTGACGCACCAGGGGTGGGGGAGAAGGGGACCGCGACCATTGCGACTGGCGCTTTACCAACCGGATATTCCGCAAAACGCCGGCGCCATGATTCGGCTCGCCGCCTGCCTCGGCGTCGGGCTCGACGTGATCGAGCCCTGCGGCTTCACCTTCACCGACCGCCAGCTCAGGCGGGCGGCGATGGACTATGCGCCGCTGGCCGAGGTGACGCGGCACGCGTCCTGGGACTCGTTCGGCCGGACCCGCCATGGCCGCCTGGTACTGTTGACCACGGCCGCGCACCGGCACCCGGACCGCCAGATCGGCGGCCGCGTGCACCGCCTCGGGCACGCCGGCCGATTCGCGGCCGACCAGCAGCACATCG
>JANQKO010000123.1 GCA_028281075.1 Alphaproteobacteria bacterium
TTGTCGAGCACGCCCATGCGCTTGGCCAGGATCGCCTCGATCAGCGCGTCGCGGCTGCCGAAATGGTATTGCAGCGCCGAGGGATTGCGCTGCCCGACGGCGCGGCTGATCTCGCGCAGCGAGACGCCATTGATCCCGCGTTCTCCGAACAGCCGTTCCGCCGTCAGCAGGAACTTCTCGCGCGTGTCCACGCCGCCTCCCGTGCCCGGTCGTTACATTGATCCGACCTTGTACCGACAGAAATTAATACAGTTGTATTAATTTGCCAAGGGCCTTTTTTGCCGTTGCCCGGTCCGGGCCCGGGTCACACAACAGCGCCGGCACGAACCGGTACCGGGCGATATCGTCAGGTCGCGGTTTTCCCGAAAGGCGGCATCGGATGGACAGCGCGCTTGTCGAAAACCGGGATATCGAGATGCAACCGGCTTGGCGGCGCTTGCCCGCGTTGCGCGCGGTTGCAGGCGGCCATCGCCGGTCAGTGTGAGGCCACCGAGCATCCGTTCGTCGCGCTGCCGGGTAATGGCCACGTGCTTCTGGAAGGCGCGCCGGGCCGCGGCGTCTCGCCCCCGGCCTTGTTGTTCGCGGCGCCGGCGGTTCCAGCCGTGGCGGCGGCGGAACCGTCGCGCGACCCGGAGACGCCGGTGGCGACCATCCGGGCGGGGATGAATTCCGGCTAGATGCCGGCCATGGCCGCGAGGCGCGGCTTGTTGATGATCTGGATCATGCCGCGCTTCAGGTCGAGCACGTCGTTCTTGCGCAAGGCCCGGATCGTGCGGCCGACATGCACGGGCGTCATGCCCAGCGCGTCGGCGAGCAGTTCCTGGGTGAGCGGAAAGTAGAACTCCTTGCAGTCGGCGAGGCCGCGGGCCTGCAGCCGCCCGTGGAGCTCCAGGATCAGCCGCGCGATGCGCTCCTCGGCGAGTCGCCGTCCCAGGTCGGCCAGCCGCAGTTCCAGGGCATGATGTTCGGCGATCTGGTATTCCAGCAGATCGATGACCAGCGCCGGATTGATCTGCATCAGCCGGTCCGCCGTCGCCCCGGCATATTCCTCCAGCGTGCACTCGGTCACGGTCTTCACCGGCGTGACGGGCACGCTGCTGGTCAGTCGGGAGACGTTGACGAAGTCGCCGGGGATCAGGAATTTCAGAATCTGCCGGCGGCCGTCGGGCAGCAGCATGAAACGCATGGCCCAGCCATGCTTCAGCAGCAGCAGGTGGAACCCGCCGTCGCTGCCGGCGTCGGAGATCAGTTGCCGCGGCGGGACCGTCTGATAGGAGATCAGGCGCTCCGTCAGTCTTTCGGGCGGCGAATCGACGCGCGAGAGACTGGCCTGCAGCTTCGCTTCGATCTCGTGGTTCGGTATCGGAAGAACGGGAGCGGTCATACGGGCTCTCTGGTTCTGGGAGTGAGGCCGGGTTGCGGCCACCGGCGCCGACGTTTTGAGAAGCCGGACCGGTTCATGCGATTTGGAGTCCGGCATTGGGCCGCTAGGTCCCCACCGCGATGCCCCGGACAGGCGGCGGGCCGTCCGTGTTCGGGTGCCGCCGGCCGTCGTCGTGAACGACAACCGACCGGGTGATGTCCCGCAGGTTCCGGACGATCCCGGCGAGCTGGCGTTTCGCCGCCGCGTCGGTCGGATCGAGCCTGTCGAGGTCGTCGATGATGTCCTGGCAGGCGGGCAACTGCCTGGCGATCCCGGCATAGGCGGGACTGTCGGCCAGACGGATCAGGCACGACAGCAGGTGCCGCGCGTTCGTCAGCGTCGCGCGCCGTTTGATCGAGAAGCTGTTGCTGAGCCGCTGGCGAACGGCCGGATCGGTGGCCTGAAGTTTCGGGTGTTGGATGACCGTACCCACGTGCGCACCCTTGCAATCTGGAATTGAGTTTATCTTGAAGTCTGACATTTTGCATCCTGCCTTAGCAAGCGCTAGCCGTTATGCAACGTCGGCTAGTTGCTGCCATTTTCCTGAAGGTTTCGACTTTCCGCGGGCCACCGGCGATCCATAAGTGTGTACAATTTGCTGTAGAACTGTCCGGGGAGTCGTGGGGCGCCCCAGCGGGGCGCCCCCATGATTGCCTAGAACTCCTCCCAGGCTTCGTCGGCGGCCGCCTCGGCCTTGCCGCCACCGACCGCGGCCACCTTGCGCTGCAGCTTGGCCTGCTGGCGGTGAACCGGGTTGGCGGCGGGCTGAGCCGGGACCGGTGTCGCGGCGGCCTCCGGTATCGCGTCGCCCTCGGCCTCCTCGCCCTCGCAGCCGGTCTTGAAGAAGCTGACCAGGCCTTTCAGGTTGGTCGTCTGCGCTTCCATGGAATGCAGCGCCGCCGTGGTCTCCTCGACGAGCGCCGCGTTCTGCTGCGTCATCTCGTCCATGTTCGAGACCGCCGTGCCGACCTCGTCGATACCCGAGGCCTGCTCCTTGCTGGCCGCCGCGATGTCGGCGATGATGTCGGCCACCTTCTTCACCGAGGTGACGATCTCCTCCAGCGACGTGCCGGCCTTTTGCACCAGGCCGACGCCGTCACGCACCTGGCTGTCCGAGTTGTTGATCAGGTCCTTGATCTCCTTGGACGCCCGGCCCGAACGCTGCGCCAGCGCCCGGACCTCGGTCGCCACCACCGCGAAGCCCTTGCCGGCTTCGCCCGCGCGGGCCGCCTCCACCGCCGCGTTCAGCGCCAGCAGGTTGGTCTGGAAGGCGATCTCGTCGATCATGCCGACGATCTCGGTGATCTGCTTGGACGAGCCCTCGATCTTGCCCATGGCGTCCACCGCCGA
>JANQKO010000193.1 GCA_028281075.1 Alphaproteobacteria bacterium
CTCCCCCACCCGGCCACCCAACGACAGTATCCTGATATGGGTCGCCGGGTGGGGGGGCGGGCCGGTGGCGCCAAGAAAACAAGCACTTCAGTCGATCTGGTAATCAAGCCATTCCTGGATCATCTCGCGCAACTGCTGATCGTCGCCGAAGGTCTCGCGGCTGCCTTCCGCCCGGGTGGCGCCCAGGTCGAGCACGTAGATATGGTCCGACACGGCGGCGCACTGGCGCACGTTCTGGTCGACCAGCACCACGGTGATGCCGTGCTCGGGCAGCCCGGCGATGAAGTCGTAGAGCTCGCGCGACAGGCGCGGCGCGATCATCGCCGTCGGCTCGTCGAGCAGCACGATCTCGGGCTCCAGCACCAGCGAGCGGCCGAGCTCGAGAAAGCGCTGCTGGCCGCCGGACATGGTGCCGGCGAGATCGGCGCGCTTCTCGCGCAGCACCGGAAACATCTCGTAGACGCGGTCGAGGGCCTGCTGCACGCGCGGCTTGTCGCGGCGGAAGTGCCAGCAGCCGAGGCGCAGGTTGTCCTCGACCGAGAGGTCGTTGAACAGGCTGCGGTTCTGCGGCACGAAGCTGACGCCGCGGGCCACCATCTCGGACGGCGAGCGGCCGTTCACCAGCTCGCCGCGCAGGCGGATCTCGCCGCGCGACGGCGTCAGGAAGCCATACATGGTCTTCAGCGCCGTCGACTTGCCGGCGCCGTTCGGGCCGATGATGCCGGTGACGACGCCGCGCCGGACCTTCAGCGACAGGCCGTTCAGCACCGAGATGTCGCCGTGATAGGCGGCATAGACGTCGCTCATCTCGATGACGATGTCGTCCGCGCGGGTCGCTGTCGCCGGCATGGTCATGGCTCAGTTCCCGAGATAGGCCTCGATCACATCCGGATTGTCACGCACGTCGGCGACGCCGCCCTCGGCGATGATCTCGCCCTGGTTCAGCACCAGCAGGTGATTGGACAGCCGGTAGATCGAGGTCAGGTCGTGGCTGACCAGCAGGAAGGTGGTGCCGGCCGCGCGCATGGCCTCGATCTCGTGGATCATGATGCGGCAGAGACTGGGATTGACGCCCGCGAACGGTTCGTCGAGCAGGATGAGCCGCGGATCGAACATCATCACGCGGGCGAGTTCCAGCAGCTTCTGCTGGCCGCCCGACAGCTCCTCGCCGTTGTTGCCGCGCAGGTCGTAGAGATTGACGCGGGCGAGGCAGGCCTCGGCCTGCTCGGTCAGCTCGGCGTCGCTGAGATCGGAGCCCAGCACCGGGATCATCAGGTTGTCGATCAGCGACAGACGATGAAACGTGCGCGGCACCTGGAAGGTGCGGCCGACGCCATGGGCGGCGATCTCGTGCGGCGTGCGCCGGGTGATGTCGTGACCGTCGAAGGTCACCCGGCCCGAGTCGGTGCGGTAGATGCCGTTGACGCAGTTCATCAGCGTCGTCTTGCCGGCGCCGTTGATGCCGATCAGGCCGACGATGTTGCCGCGGTTCACCGTGAAGCTGACGTCGCGCACGGCGACCAGGCCGCCGAAGCGCTTGACCAGGCCGTCGACGGCGAGCAGCGCCGCGCTCACCGGCTGCGCTCCAGGCCGAACAGGCCGGCCGGCTTGAAGAAGATCACCGCGACCAGAATCATGAAGCCCAGCATCTGCGCCGCGGCCTGCGGCAGCAGCACGTTCGACATCTGCTCGACCAGGCCGAACAGCACGCCGGCGGCGAGCGCGCCGACCGGGTGGCCGAGGCCGCCCAGCACGATGACGATAAAGCCGATCAGCGTGAAGTCGGCACCGCCGTTCGGGTCGATCGACGGCACCACCAGCGTCATCACCACGCCGGTGACGCCGGCCAGCGCCGCGGCGAGGCCGAAGGCCCAGGCCGACAGCCGGTGGATGTCGATGCCGACGATCTGCACCGCCTCGCGGTTCATGATCGCCGCCCGCATCGCCTTGCCCGGCAGCGTGCGGTAGAGGAACCAGGTCATGGCGATGATGATGGCGGCGTTGATGGCGAGCGCCACCAGCCGCGCGGTCGGCACGATGACGCGGCCGTCGCGGCCGGGGCCGTAGGCGTCCTCGACCGTGAACAGAACCAGATTGATGGGGTCGAAGCTGAAATTCACCGGCCGCACGTCGGCCTCGAAGATCCAGATCATCGAGGAGACCAGCATCAGCGAGACGCCGAACATCAAGAGGAAGCTGGAGGTCTCGGGCTCGTCCGAGCGGGCGAGGCGCGGGATCAGCAGGTAATAGAGGCCGTAGCCGGCGACGAAGAAGGCGGCGGCGGCGACAGGCAGCGTATAGAGCGGATTGAGGCCGAGGAAGGTCAGCATCACGTAGGCGAAGAAGCCGCCGGCGATGATGAATTCGCCGTGCGCGAAATTGATGATGCGCAGCACGCCGCAGAGCACGTTCAGGCTGGCGCCGATCAGCGCGTAGACCATGCCGAAGACGATCCCGCCCAGAAGCCCGTTGATCAGCAGCACCGAGTTCATGGCCGGCTCACATGATGTACCGGCGGACGCGCGGATAGCGCTGCATCAGCGAACCCACGATGCCGCGCGGCACGAACAGGATCAGGGCCGCGATGATCAGGCCCAGGAGAAAGTTGTTCAGCACCGGGAAGGATCGCCAGATCAGCTCGTCCACCCAGACCAGCACGACGGTGCCGATCAACGGTCCGAGCACGGTGCCGAGCCCGCCAGCCATCGCGTAGATCACCGTCTTGGCGGTGATCAGCACGTCGAACGCCGTCTGCGGATCGAGCGCGCCGGTGAACCAAGCCTGCACGCCGCCCGTGAGCGCCGCGAACAGCGCCGACAAGAGCCAGGCGAACAGCCGCGAGCGCGGTACGTTGACGCCCATGGCCTCGGCCGCCTCGGGATCGTCGCGGATCGCCTTCAGTGCCTTACCCAAGCGCGACCGCGCCAACCAGGAGGCCGTAAGAAGCGCCAGCACCAGGACCAGCAGCATCGTGTAGTAGCCGTGCTCGCGAATGGTGATAACGCCGAGATTGATGCCAAGGCTGCCGCCGGTGATCTCTTCGGGCAGCAGCGAGACCAACCGTTGACAGATGATCGCGAGCGACAGGCTGACGATGGCGAAATAAATGCCCGACAGCCTGAGCGTCGGCGCGAACAGCAAGGCCAGCAGCACGCCGACGCCGCCGGCGATCGGCACGGCGGCATAGACCGACAGGCCCAGCACCTTGACGGCGATGCCGGTCGTATAGGTGCCGATGCCGTAGAAGGCGACATAGCCGAACGGCATGTAGCCGGCGAAGCCGGCGATGAAGTTCAGGCCCGTCGCCAGCGTCACCCACATCATCAGCGAGAAATAGAGCGACAGGTTGCCACCGGCCGGCGGCACGGCCGCGCACCAGACCAGGATCAGGCCGACCAGGCCATACCAGATCAGGCGCCGCACGGCGTCGGGGCCGCCAAGGCGCGGCCTAGCCATCTCGTCCGTTGTCCGTTGTGTCATGCGATGTTTGACGGAAGGCGTCGCACGGTCCAGACTCGTGCCACCATCACGAACCCGGCCCCCGCAACGGGGAACAGGTTGGATTGTCAAACACCCGATCCGTCGGTGTCAATTAATCAACAACAGCGGAGTCGAAAATGACCCTTTCCCGCAGAACGTTGCTCGCCGCCACGGCAGCGCTCGCCGCCGGTGCTCTCGTATCGGTGGAAACCGCCATCGCGGCCGAGCCGATCAAGATCGGCATGACCGTATCGTCAACCGGCCGCTTCGCGCTGGCCGCGCAGTCCGGCGAACGCGGGCTGAAGATCTGGATCGACGACGTCAACGGCCGCGGCGGCATCCCGGTCGGCGGCGAACAGCGCAAGATCGAGCTGATCACGCTGGACGACCGCAGCGACAAGACCATGGTGCCACGCGTCTACGAGACGCTGATCAAGGATTACGACGTCGATATCGCCTTCGGGCCGTTCGGCTCGACGCTGACCGGCGCCGCGGCGAACACCACCGAGCAGTACGGCAAGTTCCTGACGATCTGGTCGGCCTCGTCGGACGCGATCTACAACCAGGGCTACAAGTACGTGGTCTCGGCCTCGCAGATCGCCGCCTCGCGCCTCGGCCATCCCAGCGTCAAGGCGCTGAACGCCATGGGCGCGAAGAAAGTCGCCTTCGCCTATCTCGACGAGCCGTTCCCGGCCGGCATCACCAAGGGCGCCGCCGAGCTCGCCAAGGAGCTGGGCATGGAAGTGGTGATGATGGAGAAGTTCGCCAAGGGCACGAAGGACTTCTCGGTGATCATCCAGAAGGCGCTGGCCTCGGGCGCGGACGCCTTCTATCCGACCTCCTACGAGGGCGACCAGATGATCATCGCCCGGCAGCTCCGCGAGCTCGATGCCAGCTTTCCGGCGACCTACATGGTCTATGCCTCGCAGCCGCAGTTCCTGGAGATCGGCCAGGACGCCGATTATCTCGTCAGCCAGACGCTGCTGCACGACAAGATCAACTGGAACGTCAATGCCGGCCTGAGCCGGGCCGAAGTGGTCGAGCGCTACGGCAAGCTGTACCCGGACGTCGCCTATCCGGCCGACTTCCAGACCGCGCTCGCCTATTCGGCCGGCGCCGTCCTGGAGGAGATCATCAAGAAGGCGGATTCGCTGGAGCCGGCGAAGCTGAAGCAGGCGGCGCTCGACCTCAACGACCAGGTCACGGTGATGACCGGGCCGTACCACATCGAGGAGAGCGGCAAGCAGATCAACATGGAATTCGTGATCATGCAGAACCAGAAGGACGGGCCGGAAGTGATCTATCCGGCCGCGATCGCGACGGCCAAGCCGGTGTTCCCGATGCCGCCTTATTCGCAGCGGTAGTTGGGTCTCATATAGCCCTCACCCTCCCACGCGACTGCCGTCGCGCGGGCCCCTCCCTCTCCCGCAAGCGGGAGAGGGGCTAAAGGGCCGAGACGTCGGCGGCTCCCTCTCCCGCTTGCGGGAGAGGGTTGGGGTGAGGGCTGACGGAGTCGCCGCCGCCAGAACAGCTACAAATACCGATCCAAAAACTCGGCCATGGCGCCGTAGATCCTGATGCGGTTCGCGCGCTTGACGAAGCCGTGGCCTTCGTCGGGGACCGTGACATAGTCCACCGGCAGGCCACGGTCGCGGAGCGCGGCGACGATCTGCTCGCTTTCGTGCGGCGGCACGCGGGGGTCCGTCAGGCCCTGGGCGACGAACAGCGGGACCTCGATGCGGTCGACCTTGTGGATCGGCGAGATCGATCTCAGGAAGTCGGCGTCGCGCACGGGATCGCCGTATTCCATGGCCCGGTGCTTGCGCCGCCAGGGGCCGGTGCGCTCGAAGAAGGTCTGGAAGTCGGCGATACCGTAGAAGTTGACGGCCGTCTTCCAGAGGTCGGGATATTCGGTGATCGCCGCCAGCACCATGAAGCCGCCATAGCTGCCGCCATAGACGGCGATGCGCGCGTCGTCGATGTCGGCGCGCGCGCCGAGCCAGAGCCGCGCGTGCTTGAGGTCGGCGACGCTGTCCATGCGCTTATGGACGTCGTCGAGCGCCGCGTAGGCGGCGCCGTAGCCGGTGCTGCCACGCACGTTCGGCGCCAGCACGGCATAACCGCGCGCCAGCAGGAACTGGATGTCGGGCCGGAACTCGGGCAGGTACTGCGATTCCGGCCCGCCATGCACGAAGATCACGGCCGGTAAGCCGGCCGCCGGCGCCGGCCCCGGCGGCAGGTAGAGGAAGGCCGGGATGCGCCGGTCGTCGAAGGTCGGGAAATGGATCAGTTCCGGCTCGATCCAGTCGTCGCGGTCGGCGCCGGCACGGTCGCTGTGCGTCAATTGCCGGACCTTGCCGTCGGCGAGGTCCCAGAGCCAGATGTCCGAATTGTGCGTCGAGCCGCTGAGCGCGAAGGCCAGCCGGCCGCCGTCCGGCGACCAGTCGAGCGCCGTGATCTTGCCGGGCGGCAGGGCCGGCGCCGTGGTCATGCCGCCGCTGGCCAGGTCGTGCACCGCCAGACGGGCATAGCCGTCGACATTGGTCACCGAGGCCAGCCGGGTTTCGTCCCGCGACAGCGCGATCTCCTCGACGTCGTTGTCGGGCGTGTGGAGCCAGACAAGCTCGCCGCCGGCGGCATCGAGCAGGGCGATGCCGAGATGATCCCGGCCCTGGTTGGTCAGCGCATAGATGCCGGCGCCGTCGGCGCGCCAGCGGCAGCACTGATAGCGGCAGCGCCCGGCATTGTGGGCGAAGGGCTGCCGTTCACCGGTCGCGACCGTCAGCAGGTGCAGTTCCTGGTCGGACGAGCCGATGCTTTCGAGCAGTAGCAGCCGCGACATATCGGGGGCGATGGCCGCGATGGTGTACCAGCCGTCGGCATCGAAGACACGCGTCGCCGTACCGCCGGCGACGTCCATGACGAAGGCATCCATCAGGGCCGGATCGCGGCGGTTGGCGGTAAAAGCGATCTGCCGGCCGTCGCGCGACCAGCCGCCCCAATTGTGCATGACGGCCGGATGATCGGTGAGTGGGCGGGACTCCGCGCCGCCCAACAGCAGATGGAACTGGTGCCGCTCGTCGCCGCCGGAATCCATCACATAGAGCAGGTCGTCGCGGCCGGGCGCGTAGGCGATGTCGCTGACGGCATCGTCGTGGAAGGTCAACTGGCGCGGTCCGGCGCCGGGATCGGCAAGGTCCAGTGCCCAGACCTGCCAGACACCACTCTCGTTCGAGAGGCAGGCGAGCGTGCGGCCGTCCGGCGCGAATTTCGGCGTCGTCGCGCCACGGACGTTCAAGAACTGCTCGACGGAAATGGAATGCGCCATCGTCCGGCCCCTTCTCTCCTGACAAATGCGGCGATTACGCCGACAGCTCGTGGGCGTAGCCGCGGCTCGATTCCAGCAGCTCGCGCGAATAGGCGTGCCGGCAGCGGTTCGCCATCAGGTCGTCGACGCCGAGCGTTTCCAGGATGGCGCCGTGGTTCATCACCGCCACCCGCTCGCACATATGCGCGACCACGCCGAGATCGTGGCTGACGAGGATATAGGTCAGGTCCTCGATGCGGCGGATCTCGGCGAACAGGTTCAGGATCTCGGCCTGCACCGACACGTCCAGCGCCGAGGTCGGCTCGTCCAGCAGCAGCACCTTCGGCTCGACGATCAGCGCCCGGGCGATGGCCACGCGCTGGCGCTGGCCGCCGGAAAGCTGGTGCGGATAGCGGAAGCGGAAGTCGGGGCCGAGCCCGACCTCGCGCAGCACCTTGTCGATGCGCCGGTTGGGGTCGTCCAGGCCGTGGATGCGGATCGGCTCCATCAGCGTGGTGTTGACGGTATGCCGCGGATGCAGCGAGCCGTAGGGATCCTGGAACACCATCTGCACCAGCTTGTAGAACGACTTCTCGCGGCGCGGCGTCAGCCGCTGGCCGGCGATGGTGATCTCGCCGGTCCAGGCCCGGTTGAGGCCGCAGAGCGCCTTCAGGATCGTGGTCTTGCCGCAGCCGGATTCGCCGACCAGGCCGAAGACCTCGCCGGCATCGACCGAGAAGCCGACGCCGTCGACGGCGTTGACGCGCGCCGCGCCGTGGCCGAACGCCACGCGCAGGTCGTTCACCTCGATCAGCGCGCTCACGACAGCACCGGCCCGTCGCGCCAGGCCGGATCGCGGTCCAGCACCGGCAGGTGGTCGCGCCGCCGGTCGAGGCGCGGCAGCGAGTTCAGCAGGCCCCGGGTATAGCCGTGGCGGGCGTTGTGCAGGTCGGCGGCGGCGCAGGATTCGACGATGCGGCCGGCATACATGATCAGCACCCGGTCACAGAAGCCGGCGACCAGATTGAGGTCGTGGCTGATGAAGATCAGGCCGTGGCCGCGCTGGCTGACCAGGTCGTTCAGCACGTCCAGCACCTGCATGCGGACCGTCACGTCGAGGGCCGAGGTCGGCTCGTCGGCGATGATCAGGTCGGGTTCGGGGATCAGCATCATGGCGATCATGATGCGCTGGCCCATGCCGCCGGAGACCTCGTGCGGGTAAAGGCGGTAGACGCGGTTCGGGTCGCGGATGCGGACGGCGGCCAGCATCTCCAGCGTGCGCTCGCGCGCCTCGGCCTTGGCCACCTTGTGGTGCACGCGGAAGGCCTCGGCGATCTGCTCGCCGACGCGGATCACCGGGTTCAGCGAGTATTTCGGGTCCTGCATGATCATCGAGATGCCGTTGCCGCGCACGTCGCGCATGCGGGCCTCGTTGAGCGACAACAGGTCGGTGCCCTTGAAGCCCATGCGTTTCGCGGTCACGGCCGCCGACTTCGGCGTCAGCCGCAGGATCGACCGGCCGGTCATGGTCTTGCCGGACCCGGACTCGCCGACGATGCCGACCTTCTCGCGGCCGACCTCGAACGAGATGCCGCGCACGGCCTCGACGACGCCGTGATGGGTGGTGATGCGGACCCAGAGATCCTCGACGCTGAGGATGGGTTCGGGCGCCGATGTCATTGTTCGCGCGGGTCCAGCACGTCGCGCAGGCCGTCGCCGAACAGGTTGAAGGCGAGGCTGACGATCAGGATGGCGAGGCCCGGCATGGTGGTCAGCCACCACTGCTCGAACATGTAGAGCCGGCCGGTCGAGAGCATGGCGCCCCATTCCGGCGACGGCGGCTGCGCGCCAAGGCCGAGGAAGCCGAGGCCGGCGGCGGTCAAAATAATGCCGGCCATGTTCAGGGTGATGCGCACGACCACGGACGAAACGCACATCGGCGCGACATGGCGGAAGATCACGCGCCAGGCCGAGGCGCCCTGGATCTCGATGGCGCTGATATAGTCGCTGGAACGCACGGTCAGGGTCTCGGCCCGGGCCAGCCGCGCGATCGGCGGCCAGGCCGTCAGCGAGATGGCGATGATGGCGTTCTCGATGCCGGGGCCGAGCGCGGCGACGAAGGCCAGCGCCAGGATCAGGCTGGGAAACGACAGGAAGATGTCGGTGAGCCGCATCAGGATGGTGTCGATCCAGCCGCCGAAATAGCCCGAGATGGTGCCGACCACCAGGCCCACCGGGGCCGCGATCAGGGCCACCAGCAGGACGATATAGAGCGTGATGCGCGAGCCGTGCACGACGCGGCTGAAGGTGTCGCGGCCGAGCTCGTCGGTGCCAAACCAGTGCTCGGCGCTGGGCGGCAGCAGGCGGATGTCGAGGTTCTGCGCCGATGGCGAGGTCGGCGCGATCAGCGGCGCGAAGACCGCGATCAGGATCAGGGCGAGGATGATCGTGAGGCCGATGACGGCGAGCGGGTTCTCGACGAAGCGCAGCCAGCCGAGATAGGCCCGCTGCAGCCGCGCCTGCATGACGGTCTCGGCGACCTCGGCCATCAGCCAGGCCCGCAGGCCGCCACCGCGCTTGGCCTTGATCCCGGTGCCGGTGGTCATTTCGTCCTCGGGTCGAGCAGGCGGTAGAGCAGGTCGGACAGCAGGTTGAGGGCGATGAAGATCACGCCGACGACCAGCGTGCAGCCGAGCACCGCGTTCATGTCGCCCTGCAGCAGCGCGTTGGTCAGATACTGCCCGAAGCCAGGCCAGGCGAAGACCGTCTCGGTCAGCACCGCGCCCTCGAGCAGGAAGCCGTAGGACAGCGCGATCACGGTGATCAGCGGCACGGCGACGTTGCGGAAAGCGTGCCGCCAGATCACCTGCCGGTTCGACAGGCCCTTGACGCGGGCGGTGATGACGTATTCCTGGTTGAGCTGCTCCAGCATGAAGCTGCGGGTCATGCGGGCGATATAGGCGAGCGCGGTGAAGCCGAGAATGCTGCCCGGCATGACGATATGGCTGACCGCGTTCCAGAAGATGTCCCATTCGTCGGCCAGCGCCGCATCGATCAGGATCGAGCCGGTGACCGGCTCGACGATGTCGATATAGAAGCTGTCGACCCGGCCCGGCCCGCCGACCCAGCCGAGCATGCCGTAGAACACCAGCAGACCCATGAGGCCAAGCCAGAAGATCGGCGTCGAATAGCCGATCAGGCCGATGATCCGGGTGACATGGTCGATCAGCGAATTGCGGAACACGGCGGCCAGCACGCCCATGGGAATGCCGAGGAAGACGCCGACCAGGAGGGCGACGGTGGCGAGCTCCAGGGTCGCCGGAAAGACGCGGGCGATATCGCTCGCGACTTCCTGGCCGCTGAAGGTGCCGACGCCGAAGTCGAGCCGGGCCGCCGACGAGATATAGGTCCAGAATTGCACGTAGAGCGGCTGGTCCAGGCCCAGCTTGCGGTACATCATCTCGTAGGTGGCCTGGTCGGCCTGGTCGCCGACCACGGCCAGCACCGGATCGATCGGCAGCATGCGGCCGATGAAGAAGGTCAGCGCCAGCAGGCCCAGCAGGGTGACGAAGACGGAGACGACCAGGCGTCCCGCCGCGCCCGCGCGCCGCAGCCAAACCTGCCGGCGGACCGCGCGGTCCGCCAGAGCCCCGACCGGCTCGATGTCACGATCGCTGACTGCCATCGCCCCGTTCCAGCGCGGCCGCCCGGCGACCGGCATGCACACGATAACAAATGCCGGCCGCGGCCCGCCATCCCGCGGGCCGCGGCCGTTCGAGGTCGCCTATTCCTTGTAGGCCTTGGCGTAGAACTTCTTGAAGGCGGTGATGGGCAGGCCCTTCACCTCCTTGCGCATGGCGATGTTCTCGATCTTCTGGAACATGTAGACGAACGGCGACTCGGCGAGCTGGACGCGCTGGATCTCGTGGTACATGCGCCGCCGCTTCTCGGTATCGGTCTCCATTTTCGCCGCCAGCACCTTGTCGTTCAGGCCCAAGGCCGCCACGTCCCAGCCGACCCGCCAGGCCGGGAACATGGTGCCCTTGAATTCATCGCGGTTGTCCGGATTGAAGACGTGGCGGGACACCATGCCGTGGGCGTCGGGAACGTTGGTGGTCCAGGCGAAGATGCCGGATTCGAAGTCGCGGCTGCGGAACTGGCCGTAGAGCTGCGCCGCGGCCATGGGTTGGATCTCCAGCTCGATGCCGATCTTGGCGGCATTGGCCTGGACATGCTGGGCGATCTCCGGGAACGGGAAGACCTGATCGATAATCAGCTTCTTCTTGAAGCCGTCGGGATGGCCGGCCCTGGCGATCAGCTCCCGCGCCTTGTCGAGGTCGAGGCGATAGGGCTCGTCGTCGACCGGGATCGCGCCGAAGGCGCCGATCGGCACCACGCTCTGCCGGGCGACGCCGACATTGCGCATGACGGTGCTCTCCAGCTTCTTGTAGTCGACCAGCCACTTGAAGGCTTCGCGGATGTCGCGGCTCTGCAGCACCTCGTCACAGGTGCAGAGGCCGATATACCAGTAGGAGTGCATGGGATTGTTGAACAGCACCAGGTCGGGATTGCGCTCGATGGCGGCGAAGTCGGACGAGGTGATGTTGCGGGCGATGTCGATATCGCCCTTCTCGAGCAGCAGGCGCTGGGCGCCGCCCTCCGGCACGTGCCGGACGACGATGCGCTTGATCTTCACCTCGTTGCGCCAGTAGTCGTCGTTGCGCTCGAGGATGAAGACGTCGTTCGCCTTCCAGGTCCGCACGCGATAGGGGCCGACGCAGGCCGAGGTCTTCGACAGCCAGCCGTTGCCCCAGTCGCCGTCCTTCTCGTGTGCCATGACCTCCTTGCGGTCGAGCACGAAGGCGGCGCGGCCGGTGAAGACCTGGGCCAGGAACAGCGGCGGCGCGAACGGCTCGGTCACCTTGACGACGAGCGTATGGTCGTCGCTGGCGGTCACGCTCTCGACCACGTTCTCGTCGGTGAAGCCCCACTCCTTGTGCATCACCGCGCTGTTCAGGTTCAGCTTGACGTTGCGCTGAATCGACCAGGCCGCGTCATGCGCCGTCACCGGATTGCCGGAGGGGAATTTGAGGCCCTGGCGGATCTTGAAGGTATAGGTCAGCGCGTCGTCGGTGACGGACCAGCTTTCGGCGATGCCGGGGGCCAGCTTCGCCGGATTCTCGTAATCCTGGAACACCAGCGGGTCGCAGACATTGTTCATCATCTCGTCGACGAAGGTCTCGCCGATATCGGCCGGGTCGAGCGTGCGATAGATCGCCAGCGTCCAGCCCAGGACCAGCGTGTCCTTCGGCGTCTTCGCCGGCGCCGGCGTGCTGGCCAGCGCGGTCGCCAGCAGCCCCGCCGCCAGGCCCGCGGAAAGGACGGTCCTGCCGCAGTCGGATGTCCGCATGTTCAAGCCTCCTGTTGATTTTGACGGATTTGCCGTCGAGCGTAGGAACCGGCCGGGAGAGCGTCCAATGCAAACTTCTGATCGGCCGATGCAAAAGCGCTATCATGACGGCCGATGCGCGATGGACCTCGCCCGGGTCGCGAGGCCGCCCGCGTTCTTCCGCTCAAGGAGGTGGGTCGCCATGGACCTTCGATGGATGGAAGACTTCTGCAGCCTGTGCAGCACCGGCAACTTTCACCGCTCGTCGAAGGAGCGGAACCTGTCGCAGCCCGCCTTCAGCCGCCGCATCAAGGCCCTGGAGACCTGGCTCGGCGTCGAGCTGGTCGACCGCAGCACCTTTCCGGCCCGCCTGACCGAGGCCGGCCGCGAGTTCCGGCCGGTCGCCGAGCAGATGGTGCATCTCGCCTACCGCACCCGGAACGAGCTGCGCGGCCGGACGCGGAAAGACGCCGCCGCGCTCGGCTTCGCCTGTCTGGACAGCCTGGCCGGGCACTACCTGCCGCGCTGGCTGAAACGGCTGGAGCGCCATACCGGCTTCGTCAACAGCCGGGTGCTGACCGCCTTCGCCAGCGCCGAGGCTTTCCTGGCGGCGCTGGAGGAAGGCGTCTGCGATTTCCTCGTCTGCTATCACGACGACGGCGACGCCATCCTGATCGACCCCGTCGACTTCCCCTCGCTGAAGCTGGACGTCGAGACCGTTGTCCCGGTGGTCGCCGCCGACGCCGACGCGCGCCGGATGATCGAGCCCACCGGCGCCGTCGCCCGGCCGCTGCCGCTGCTGCAATACGCCGCGCATACCTATCTCGGCCGGATCGTGCGCGACCATATCCGGCGGCATCACCTGGAGGCGGTGGTCGACGTGGTCTACGAATCCTCGATCGCCTCGTCGCTGAAGGAGATGGCGCTGCTGGGCTACGGTCTCGCCTGGCTGCCGCGGTCGTGCATCGAACAGAACCTGGCCGACGGGTCGCTGGTGCAGGTCGGCGTGGTCGGCAAGGAGATCTGCCTCGACATCAAGATCTTCCGGCACGTCGACCGCCGCGACGGACAGGTCGAGCGGTTCTGGTCGGTGCTGGAGAGCCTCGCCAGCATGGACGTGATCAACGCCAAGGCCGGCTGACGCGGATCGCCGGCGGCGGCTATTCCGGCAGCGGCCGGCCAGCAGCCAGGCGTCAGCCCAAACCGTCAAGGCCGGCCAGGGCTTGCGCGATAATCTGGTCGCCGCGTGTCCAGATCATCGACTTCCAGTCGTCCTTGTCGGGATAGAAGGCGTCGCGCATCCGGCGCTTGATCTCGCGGCCGCGCGCGCTCGCGGGATCGCCATGCAGGTGCAGCCAGGCATCGGCGCGGATCGCGTCCAGCGACACCTCCAGCGGATAGGTGCCGAACTCCAGCGTCACCGAGGCGACCAGCGCATCGGGCAGAAACCGCTGCAGGCCGTAGCCGACCTTGCCGTCGATCACGGTCGACACCGCCCGCCCGGTATGCGGCACGGTCACCGGCTGGCTGTACCAGGCGACGACACGGTCGTGCGCCGCGGTGCCCGGCGGGTGATAGCAGAGCGCCTCGCCGACGCCGTAGGGGCCGAGGCCGGTATGCAGGTCGATGAAGGCGATGTCGCGCGCCGCGGCCAGGTGCGCCGCCGCGATCGCCGCCAGCGTCCGGTGCGACCAGGTCGGCCCGTTGCCGCCGAAGAACACCCCGTCGGGAAAGGCATATTGCCCCCGGGCGGCGCGCAGCAGCGCCTGCTCGCCGTTGGCGGCGGCATAGTCGGCCAGGCGCCGCTCGGCCGCCGCCCGCGCCGGCCCGTCCCAATCCGCCGGCACCATGGCGTCGGCGAGTTCGGCATATTCGTCGTTCGGCGGATAGGCCGCCTCATGGTCGATGAAGTTGCGGTTCAGGTCGACATTGTCCTCGTTGACCCGCCTGAGCCAGGCGAAGCCATAGGCGTTGAAGCCGTGGACCAGCAGCACGGCGACCCCGGCCGGCAGATCCCGGTCGCGGCGGTTGCGCAGCCAGCCGACCTGAATGCCCGAGCCGCAGAAGCCCTCGGCGCCATGCGTCGCCGAGTTCACCACGACGACGCGGGCCGCGTCGGCCGGCCCGGCCCGCGCGACATCGGTGCCGAGCGGGCCGCCGTCCGGTCCCCTGGCGGGGTTCTCGTAGCCCGCGACGTCCAGGCCGGCCGCCGCCGCGGCCTCCCGGAACATCGCGCGGGCATGGGCATAGTCGCGCGCGAAATAGGCGCTTGTTTCCTGGCTCACGGATGACCCCTCTACGGTTCGGCGCGCAGCCGCTAAACTGGCGCGCAACGGGATCATAACCCACTTGTCGCGGGGAGGAACGGCGATGCAATTGACGCAGGCGCTGAAACGGGCGGTGCAGGTCAACCGCGCCGGCACGGCGACCAGGTTCGGCGACCGGCACCGGACCTGGGAACAGTTCGGCGACCGGGTGGCGCGGCTGGCCGCCGGCCTCCGCGGCCTTGGCGTGCGGGACGGCGACCGAGTCGCGATCCTGGCGTTGAACGGCGACCGCTATCTGGAGTTCCTGTTCGCCGTGCCCTGGGCCGGCGGCGTCTTCGTGCCGATCAACACCCGCCTGGCGCCGCCCGAGATCGTCTACTGGCTGACCGATTCCGGCGCATCCGTGCTGTTCGTCGACGACAATTTCACCGACATCCTGCCGCGCATCCGCGACGATCTCGAACGTGTCGACCACCTCGTCTATCTCGGCAACGACGCGGCGCCGGCCGGCATGACGCACCACGAAAGCCTGATCGAGGGGTCGGCGGCGGCCGACGACGCGATGGCCAGCGGCGACACGCTGGCCGGCATCTTCTATACCGGCGGCACCACCGGGCAGTCGAAGGGCGTGATGCTGAGCCATGCCAACCTGGTCAGCAACGCGCTGTTCATCGTGCCGGGCATCGGCTTCGACGCCGACACCAACTGGCTGCACGCGGCGCCGATGTTCCACCTGGCCGACGGCTGCGCCACCATCGGCATCACCATGGTCGCCGGCAGCCATTGCTTCATTCCGCGCTTCGACCCGGACGCGGCACTGGCCGCGATCGCGCGCTATCGCGTCACCAACAGCGTCTTCGTGCCGACCATGGTCAACATGCTGGTCAACCATCCGCGCCTGGCCGACTACGACGTGTCGAGCCTGAGGACGCTGCTCTATGGCGCCTCGCCGATGCCGGAAGCGGTGATCCGGCGGGCCATGCAGGTGATGCCGCGGGTCGCGTTCATCCAGGGCTACGGCCAGACCGAGGCGGCGCCGCTGATGACGCTGCTGCCGGCGCGCTATCACCAGCCCGACGGGCCGGATGCCGACAAGATGACGTCGGCCGGCCTGGCGGCGCTCGGCATCGAGATCCAAATCCTGGACGCGGACGGCCGGGAATGCCCGCCCGGCACGGTCGGCGAGATCTGCGGCCGCGGCCCGAACGTGATGCTGGGCTACTGGAACAAGCCGGAACTGACGGCCGAGACGCTGCGCGACGGCTGGCTGCATACCGGCGACGGCGGCTATATGGACGCCGACGGTTTCCTCTATATCGTCGACCGCGTGAAGGACATGATCATCAGCGGCGGCGAGAACGTCTATTCGGCCGAGGTCGAGAACGCGGTCTACCAGCACCCGGCGATCGCCGAATGCGCCGTGATCGGCGTGCCCAGCGACAGGTGGGGCGAGCAGGTCCACGCCATCGTGCGCCTGAAGGACGGCGCGGACCTGGACGAGGCCGGCCTGATCGCCCATTGCCATGCGCTGATCGCCGGCTACAAGTGCCCGCGCGGCGTCAGCTTCGTGACCGACCCGCTGCCCCTGTCGGGTGCCGGCAAGATCCTGAAAACCGAGCTGCGCAAGCCCTACTGGGAAGGCCAGGCGAAACAGGTCCATTGAGGAAAGAACGTTCAACCACAGAGACACGGAGAACAAACGGGTTTTCCGGGCGCTTCGCGCCAACCAAACGTTCGTTTCTCTCTGTGTCTCTGTGCCTCTGTGGTCATTCTTCGCAACGGTTGTTAACCCCATTGTCCGGCCGTCGGTGCTATACTGCCGCCGCCTCCGCTCATCCGACAGAAAGCAGCGTATGACCGACAGCCGGCCCGACAAACTCGCCTCGATCGACGGCATCGCCGAGGGGCTGGCCACGGCCGGCTATATCGCGACGCGGCAGATCTGCACGGCGGTGCACATCGCCCGGCACCTGGAGAAGCCGATCCTGGTGGAAGGGCCGGCCGGCGTCGGCAAGACCGAGCTGGCGCTGGCGACATCGGGCTTCCTCGGCCTGCCGCTGGTGCGGCTGCAATGCTACGAGGGACTGGACGAGAGCAAGGCGCTCTACGAGTGGAAGTACGGCAAGCAGCTGCTCTACACCCAGATCCTGAAGGAGAAGCTGGCCGACCTGCTGGACGACGCCAAGGGCCTGGCCACATCGCTCGAGCGGCTGCACGGCTTCGACGACATTTTCTTTTCCGAGCAGTTCCTGGCGCCGCGGCCGTTGCTGAAGGCCCTGCGCGAGCCAGCCGGCGCGGTGCTGCTGATCGACGAGATCGACAAGGCGGACGAGGAATTCGAGGCCTTCCTGCTGGAGGTGCTGTCGGCGCACCAGGTCTCGATCCCCGAGATCGGCACGGTCAAGGCGCGCGTGCCGCCGATCGCCTTCCTGACCAGCAACAACACGCGCGAGCTGGGCGACGCCCTGAAACGGCGCTGCCTGCACCTGCATATCGACTTCCCCGACGCCCGACTGGAAACACGCATCGTCGAAAGCCGCGTGCCCGGCATCTCGGCGCGGCTGAAGCGCGAGCTGATCACCTTCGTCCAGGGACTGCGGACGATCGACCTGAAGAAGCAGCCGTCGGTCGCCGAGACCATCGACTGGGCCCGGGTGCTGCTGCTGCTGCATGCCGAACATCTCGAGGCTGAGCTGGTGCGCGACACGCTGAACGTGCTGCTGAAGTTCGAGAGCGATATCGAGGCGGCCGGCGCGCAACTGCACGAGCTGACCCGCAAGGCGCGGCAGGACGGCGCGCGCTTCGTCGATGCAGCCAACGCTTGAGGCCTTCGTCCGGGCGCTGCGCGGCGCCGACGTGCCGGTCACGATCGGCGAAAGCATCGACGCCGCCAGGGCGGTGGCGCATATCGGCTATGACGACCGCCGGCGGCTGAAGGATACGCTGGGCCTGATCCTGGCCAAGACGGTCGACGAGAAGCAGCGCTTCGACACCTGTTTCGAGCTGTTCTTCGACCGCGACGCGCCGGCCGAATTCGAGGCCGGGATGCCCGACGACACGGGCGGCGACGGCCCGGCCGACGATCTGCCGCTGGCGGAGATGCTGACGGACGGCGACATGGCCGGCCTGACGGCGGCGATGGAGGCCGCGGCGGCGGCGAGCGGCGTCGCCGAGATCCGTTTCGCCAGCCAGCGCGGCCTGCTGGCCCGCCGGCTGCTGGATGCCATGGGCTTGCGCGACCTGGAAGCGGCGATCGCGCAAGGCCAGCGCGGCGGCCAGCCCGGGGGCATGGCCCGGGCCCGGATGCTGGAGCGCGGCCGCAGCTACCTGCTGGACGAAGCCCGCGCCTATGTCGACCGGCAATACGCGCTCTACGCGGCGCCGACGAGCCGAAGCCTGCGCGAGCAGTTTCTGGCCGAGGCCCGGCTGAGCGCCATCCCGCGCCATGAATTCGCGGCCATGGAACGGGTGGTGCGGCGGCTGGCCAAGCGCATCGCCGCCAAGCACAGCCGCCGGCACAAGCAGGCCCGGCGCGGCCAGCTCGACGTGCGGCACATGCTGCGCCGGAACGTCGGCCATGACGGCGTGCCGTTCGACATCGTCTGGAAGCACCGCAAGCGCGACCGGGCCAAGGTGGTGGCGATCTGCGACGTCAGCCGCTCGGTCGCCGCCGCGGCGCGGTTCCTGCTGATGTTCCTCTACGCGCTGCACGACGTGATCGCCGACATCCACGCCTTCGCCTTCTCCGACCGTCTGGTCGAGGTCGGCGGCATCCTGGACGAACACGCGGTCGAGCCGGCGGTCGAACAGGTGTTGAAGCAGATCGGCTTCGGCGCCACCGACTACGGCCGGGCGCTGGCGGACTTCACGGAGGGCTGGCCCGGCCTGGTCGACCGGCGCACGACGGTGATCATCATGGGCGACGGCCGCAGCAACGACACCGATCCGCGGGTCGACCTGCTGGCCGGGATCGCGCAGCGGTCGAAGCAGGTGATCTGGCTGAACCCGGAGCCGCGGAACTTCTGGGGCAGCGGCGATTCGGAGATGCCGCGCTACGCCCCGCACTGCCGCCTCGCGCGCACCTGCAACACGGTCAAGCAGCTTGAACGCGCCGTCGACGAATTGCTGCGCGCCTACGATTAGAACGGCTGCCACGGCCGCCGCCGCGACCCGATATCACATCCTTCGAGACGCGTCCCTTCGGGCCGCTCCTCAGAGCGTGTGAATGAATTACTCACGACCCAAAGAAGCCGTCATGCTGGCGCAGGCCAGCATCCAGCGGCATCGCAACCTGTTCAAAAACAACAAACGTGGATCCTGGCCTTCGCCAGGATGACAACCT
>JANQKO010000196.1 GCA_028281075.1 Alphaproteobacteria bacterium
CCGCCGCCGCCGCCCTGCTGCCGGGTGCCGGTCCGGTGCTGGCCGTCGGGCCGACGGCGAACTGGGGCGGCAAGCAGTGGCCGGCCGAGCGCTTCGCCGCGCTGATCGGCCGCCTGACCGGTCCGGGCGCGCTGCTGGCCGGCGCGCGCGTCGCGGTCATGGGCGCCGAATCCGAACGGCCGATGGCGCGGCCGGTGCTCGACGCCATCCCCGCGGAACGCCGCGTCGACCTGGTCGGTGGCACGGACCTGCTGACGGTCTTCGCCTGCCTGAAACGGGTGGCGCTCTATATCGGCAACGATTCCGGCCTGATGCATCTGGCCGCGGCCGCCGGCGCGCCGACGCTGGGCCTGTTCGGGCCCAGCCGCGAGGCGCTCTACGCGCCCTGGGGGGCGCATACCGCCGTCGTGCGCACCGACCGCAGTTTCGCCGAGATCCGCAACGATCCGGCCTACGACTACCGGTCGCAGACAAGCTGGATGACCGGTCTCGACGTCGACAAGGTCGAGGACGCCGCGGTGGCGCTCTACCGGCGCGCGCGGGCCGGGGCGGCATGAGCGGCGTCCGCCTGTCGGCGCTGGTGGTGGCGCACAACGAGGAAGTGCAGCTCGCCGACTGCCTGCGGCCGCTGGCCTTCGCCGACGAGACCGTCGTCGTGCTGGACCGCTGCGGCGACGGCAGCCGCGCCATCGCCGAACGCTTCGGCGCGCGCGTCGTCGAGGGCGCCTGGGAGATCGAGGGACCGCGTCGCAACGCCGGCATCGAGGCCTGCACCGGGGACTGGATCTTCGAGGTCGATGCCGACGAGCGTGTGCCGGCGGCGCTGGCCGACGAGATCCGCGCGGCGATCGACGGCGCGGCGCCGGGCTATTTCCTGGTGCCGTTCGACAATTACATCGGCGACCGCCTGGTGCGCCATGGCTGGGGCGCGTCCTGGGGCGTCAATTCGGCGCCGCGCCTGTTCAGCCGCGGCGCCAAGCGCTGGGGCGACCAGCGCATCCATCCGGCCCTGACGCTGCGCGGCGAGCGGCGGCGGCTGCGGCACCGGATGGTCCATTTCGTCGACCGCGATATTTCCGACATGATCGCCCGCCTCGACCGCTATTCCACGGCCCGGGCCCGCGATCTGCGCGAGGCCGGCGACATCGGCGGCCTCGCCGGCAACGTCCGCCGGCTGTTTAGCCGCTTCTGGAAATGCTATGTCGGCCGGCGGGGCTATCGCGAGGGCGGCTACGGCTTCCTGATCGCGCTGTTCGCGGGCCTCTATCCGGTGCTGTCGCACCTGAAGGCGCGGTTGGAGAACGAGTGAGCGTGCGCCTGCTGCAGGCCATGGCCGGCGCCCGCCACGGCGGCGCGGAGGCCTTCTTTACCCGGCTGGCGGCCGCGCTCGGCCGGGCCGGGCAGGACCAGCACCTGCTGATCCGGCGCGACCCGGACCGGGGCGCCGCCCTGCGCCGGGCCGGCCTGGCGCCGGTCGAGCTGCGTTTCGGCGGGCCGCTCGATCTGTTCAGTCGGCGGGCCTTTCGCCGCCAGGTCGCGGCCTACCGGCCGCAGGTGGTGCTGACCTGGATGAACCGCGCCACCGCCGCCTGTCCGCGCGGGCGCTTCGTCCATGCCGCCCGTCTCGGCGGCTATTACGATCTGAAATACTACCGCCGCTGCGACCACCTGATTGGCAACACCCCCGACATCGTCGATTACCTCGTGCGCGAGGGCTGGCCGGCCGGGCGGGCCTGCTACCTGCCGAACTTTGTCTCCGGGCGCACGGCGCCGCCGTTCTCGCGCCAGGCCCTGCGCACGCCGGCCGACGCGCCGCTGCTGCTGGCGCTCGGCCGGCTGCACGCGAACAAGGCCTTTGACGTGCTGCTCGACGCCCTGGCCGAGCTGCCCGGCGCCTATCTCTGGCTGCTCGGTGACGGGCCGCTCGCCGCCGGCCTGCGGGCGCGCCGCGACCGGCTGGGGCTGCGGGACCGGGTCAGGTTCGTGGGCTGGCAGGCCGATCCGGCGCCATATTACGCCGCGGCCGACCTGATCGTCTGTCCGTCACGGGTCGAGCCGCTCGGCAATGTCGTCGTCGAGGCCTGGGCGCAGTCCAGGCCCATCGTCGCGGCGGCGGCGCGCGGACCGGCGTTCCTGATCGACGACGGCGTCAACGGCCTGCTGGTGCCGCCCGACGACGCGCCGGCGCTGGCCGCGGCGATCGGCCGTGTGCTGCATTCGGCCGACCTGCGCGCGGCGCTCGTCGCCGGCGGCGGTGACCGTTACCGGGCCGAGTTCACCGAGGCGCCTGTCGTCGCGCGATACCGCGACTTCTTCGAGCGGGTGGCGGCGCGATGAGCGGCATCGCCGGCCTGATGACGGCCGACGGCAGTCCGCCCGCCGCCGCCATTCTCGACCGCTTGGGCGCGGCGCTGGCGCATCGCGGACGGGGTGCCGGACGGCGGTCGGCCAGCGGCGGCGTCGGCTTCGTGCAGACCGACAGCGTCGGCGCCGAGCCGGCCGCCGGGTCGGACGGACCGGGATCGGACGGCCTGCTGCTGGCGCTCGACGGCCATGTCCTGGAGCTTGGCGGCGGCGCCGCCGAACCGGTCGACAAATCGCCCGGGGCCGGCATCGACAACCTGCTGCGGCGGTACCGCCGCTATGGCGGCGCTTTCGCCGATACGCTGCGCGGCACCTTCGCCTGCGCGGTGTTCGATCCGGCCGAGGCGGCGCTGCTGCTGGCCCGCGACGTCTTCGGCGTGCGCACGGTCTATTACGTCGAAGGCGCGCACGGCTTCGCCTTCGCGTCCGAGCCGCGGGCGCTGCTGGCCGCCGGCGTGGCCGCGGCCGACGTCGCCGAGGTGCCGCGCGACGAATTGCTGCAACTGCAGTTCACCACGGGCCGCGAGACCATCTTTCCCGGCGTGTTCCGTCTGCTGCCTGGCGAGACCCTGGTCGTGACCAGCGGCCGCATCGTCGAGCGGCGCCGCCGCGAGGGGCTGCCGCAGACCGGACCGGACGAGATCCGTGAAGAGGTCGCGCTGGAACGCTTCGAGGCGGCCCTGACGGCCAGCGTCGCCGCCTGCCTGCCGGCGGGCGGGCCGCCGGCGCTGATCCTGTCGGCCAGCGTCAAGTCGGCGGCGCTGCTGGCGATGGCCTCGCGGCTGGCCGACCGGCCGCCGCGGGCCTTCTGCATCCGCCTGACCGACGCCGGCGACGACCGCGAATATACCGGCCATGTCGCCGCCGCGACCGGCGCCGAGCTGGTCGAGGTCGGCTTCGGCGAGGCGGATTTCTGGCGACTGCTGCCCGAGGTCGCGGCGGTGCTGGACGATCCGGTCGCCGACTATGCCGCGCTGCCGGTCTATAAGCTCGCCACGCGGGCGCGGGCGCAATCGGATACCGTGCTCACCGCGGAAGGCTGCGAGGTCGTGCTCGCCGGCTACGGCCGCTATCGCACGGCGCTGCGGCCCTGGTATCTGGGCGGGCCGCGGACGCCCTGGCCGCGCGGCCGGTTCGACCGGCTGGAGCTGCTGCGGCGCGAGAGCAGCGCCTGGCGCGACGGCATCCGCGCCGCCGAGAGCCTGGCCAACCTGGCGCCGCGCAGCCGCCTGCAGGAAGTGCAGGCGCTGGATTGCGCGACCTGGCTGCCGAACGACCTGCTGCTGAAGCTGGACCGCGCGCTCTCGGCCCATGGCATGCAGGGGCTGACGCCCTATCTCGACGAGCGTTTGACGGACATCGCCTTCCGGCTGCCGGACGGCCTGAAGGTGCGTCGCGGGATCGGCATGTATGTGCTGCGCCGCTGGCTCGACGGCGCGGCGTCCGGGCTGCGGCCGTTCGTCCGCCAGCGCCGGGCCGGACTGCCGATGGGCGAGTGGCTGCGCGACCGGGGCGACGTGCTGGGCGACCTGGTGGCGCGGCAGCCCGGCGTCGCCGAGATCGCCCTGCCGGACCGCGTGCGGGCGGTGTTCCGGGCGTCCGGCAAGCGGCAGGGCTTCGCCGCCTGGTCGCTGCTGTTCTATGCGCTATGGCATCGCCGCCACATTCTGGGGCTGCCCCCGGTCGGCGACACCTTCGACAGCCTGGCGGCGACCCGACAGGGAGGATGAACCGGCTGTTTGCCGGGCGGCGTCAGGTGCTGGGCTCGTCCAGGTCCGGTCGCGGGCCGGCGTCGACCTGATGCCAGTGGCGGCCCTCGGCCAGCGCGCAGGTCGAGCCGGTCGGCAGCGTGACCAGAATGGTCCAGGTATCCTTGGCGGACGACGTCAGGACCTCGACCAGCTTGCCGTCGCTGGTCAGGGCCTGGGCCACGGTCTTTTCGGCATACATCTTGGCGAGGCGCTCGATGACCATCTCGCGTTCGCCACAGAACGACGCCGCGAGCGCGGGCGCGCAGGTGAGGGCGGCCAGCAGGCCGGTGATTACTGGGACGATACGCATTGGTTATTCCTTTCGTTGCGTAATTACGTCCTTCCCCGTTTCACGGGCGGCGTGTCCGGGGACCGCCGGGCCCTTCATTGCGCAAGCAACGCATCGATCTCGCCGTCGCGGTGCCGATCCGGCCGGATGCGCGGTTGCGCCGGGCGGGATCGGGCAGCGGTCCTGGCGTTCGGTAATCGTCCTCCTTCAATGACGGTCGCCGTTACGAAATTGCCTACGGGAACCGGTTTTCGGGCGAATCGGCCCGGAACCAGCGTTGTTAATACTGGTTAACGCGTTAACAAGGCCTTAATCGAACGGGATTCTCCGCGGGACCGCCAGGGCCGGCGCCGGCGTATCGCTGTCGCGTAAAGGCGTCGTCCGGCCGTGTGGCCGGCGGGCTCGTGCTCGAATGACGCCTCAGTAGTCGAAGTTGTATCGCAATCGACGCTGCTGGGCCCGCCGAAACGCGGCGTTCAGATGGTCTTGTTTTCTGGCCTGTCTGACCTGGTGACTATGCAGGGCCATCGCGCATCCGACCACGGCGAGGACAAGCAAAGTGGCGAAGAGAAGACTGTTGAACATTCCGGTTATCCGCAGCTTGAGATAACCAAGCGGATAGCATAACGACGGTCATTTTGGTGGTGTCGATTCAGTGGCAACGAAATCTGGTATGCCGTTTGCCGATCGTGACGACGCGATTTGTTTAAGTTTTGTGACGGCGACGAACCGCAAGGGTTTGGATTCTCTTGACCTTCAATTCCGGATTGCCGGCGGGCGTGGCCGTGGCGCCGACCGGGGCGCGTTTCCGGGCCCGCGCCGGCCGCCGGCTGTCCATCTGGCTGTCACAGCATTGCCACAGGCGATTCGCGGTCCCGGCCGGGCCCAATCACCGAGTTCGCCCCCGTGAGGCGGACAAACGGAACGAATTCACCACAAAGACGCCAAGGCACAAAGGGACAGGCCATTCGGCCACCGTGCCTGCGGCGTGCTCTTGGTGCCTTGGCGTCTTGGCGGTGACCTCCACGGCCTTGCCGCCGCCGCGACGCGAACCGGCTGGGAAAGGCGAGATCACCACAGAGGCACCGAGGCACAGAGAACAAACTGACGTTGGTTGGCGCGAAGCGCCATCACCCCGTTTGTCCTCTTTGCCTCGGTGCCTCTGTGGTCGA
>JANQKO010000197.1 GCA_028281075.1 Alphaproteobacteria bacterium
CTTCGCCCACGCCGTCGGCGCGCGCCCGGCCGCCTACGCGGCGGTGCCGTCGGCCGACGACCTGGCGGCGGCGGTGGCCCGGATCGGCACGCCGTCGGTGCTGAAGACGCGCCGGCTGGGCTATGACGGCAAGGGCCAGATCCGGATCGAGGCCACCACCGACCCGGCCGCGGCCTGGCGGGCGCTCGACGGGGCGCCGGCGATCCTGGAGGCGTTCGTCGACTTCCGCATGGAAATCTCGGTCGTCGCGGCGCGCGGCATCGACGGCGGCGTGCGCTGCTACGACGTGATCGAGAACCGGCACGCGGACCACATCCTGGATACCAGTACCATGCCGGCGCGGATACCGGCGGAACTGGCGCGGGAGGCCCGGGACCTGGCGGCGGCCATGCTGCACGCGCTCGACTATGTGGGCGTGATGGCGGTCGAGCTGTTCGTCACCGCCGACGACCGGCTACTGGTCAACGAGATCGCGCCGCGGGTGCACAATTCCGGCCACCTGACCATCGAGGCCACGCCCACGAGCCAGTTCGCGCAGCATATCCGGGCGATCTGCGGCCAGCCGCTGGGCTCGGTCGCGCGGCTGGCGCCGGCCGAGATGCGGAACCTGATCGGCGACCAAGTCAACGCCTGGCCCGAGATCCTGGCCGAACCGGGCGCGCACCTGCATCTCTACGGCAAGGCCGAGGTCCGCGCCGGCCGCAAGATGGGGCACGTCACGCGCTTGAAACCCGATGACGGTTGAGGGAGTGTTCGAAAATGGGCCTGTTGGCCCATTTTCACGGCCTTGCCGGCCCGCTCCCCCACCCGGCCACCCATAAGGATACTGTCGTTGGGTGGCCGGGTGGGGGAGCGGGCCGGCAAGGCCGTTCGCAAAAAGACCTTTCAGGCGGTGCGCCGGGTTCCGTGCCGCAGGCGGCCGAGCACGGCCCAGGGTGACGGCAGGTCGGGCAAGCGGCCGGTCACCTTCCCGATCCGGCGGCGCACGGTCATGATGCCCATGACCTCCTCGATGCGTCGGTCGAGGAAGTCCCAACTGTCGGCGAAACCGTCCGAGTTGTCGTTGAGCCAGAACAGCAGCGTCGTCGAATAGACGCCGGCCAGCAGCGCGCGCTTGGTATAGAAGTTGAAATCCGTCGCGTTGTCGCCGGCCGCGTACCACATCGCATCGACGGTCCGGTAGAGCGACCGCAGCGCCGCGCGGCCGTTGCGCGGCATCGCCTGCACGGCGAGCGCGCGGCGCACGGCCTCGCGATGGCCGGCGGCCTGTTCGAGCCGCACGCGCACGGCGGTGGCGATGCGTTCGCGGATCTTCAGCGTCGGCAGGTCACGGCGCTCGAGCTCCTCCAGCATCCGCCGGTCGGCTTCGGCGACGTAAAACTCAACGGCGTCCGCGGGACCGCCGGGAAAGGCGCGGCGCGCCATGTCCTCGTCGTGGCCGGCGGCGACGGCCGCCTTGCGCAGACAGTCGCGCGTCCAGCCGTCGAAGGGCACGTTGGGCAGCGCCGCCGTAAGGATCGCGCGCCGTTCCGTCATCAAATGCGCGTTCATGCGTTCGCCGCCTCGGGCATCCCGTCGTCGTCCGTCCCGGCCGCCATCTCCGCGACGACGTGGCGGAACTCGCTCTCGAAGACCAGCTTCGACAGATCCGTCATGCGCTGCGGATAGAGAATGCCGTCGAGGTGATCGCATTCGTGCTGGACCACGCGGGCATGGAAGCCGCCGACCTCGCGCTCGAGCCAGGTGCCGTCCGGCAGCAGACCACGATAGCGGATCCGGTCGTGGCGTGGCACCAGTCCGCGCAACCCCGGCACCGACAGGCAGCCCTCCCAGTCCTCGACCATGGCATCGCCGAGCGGCCGGACCTCGGGATTGATGAGGATGGTCAGCGGCAGGCCCGCGTCGTCGTCCTCGCCCGCCCGTCCGGCCCGCGCCGGCGTGATCTGGAACATGACCACGCGCAGCGGCACGTGGACCTGCGGCGCGGCGATGCCGGCGCCGTTGGCATCAGCCATGGTCTCGTACATGTCCCCGATCAGCCGCCGCACCGCCGCGTCGGTCGGATCGGCCACCGGGTCGGCCGGCCGGCGCAGCACCGGATGGCCCATTTTCGCGATCTTTAACAATGCCATAAGGGCAATATGATCTTCTGACGGGATGCGGTAAAGGCCAAAGGCCCCACGCCAAATCCGCGCCCCCGGGCCGCTTCGCGCTTCACATCCCGGACCCGCTGCGGTATAACCCGGCGCCTTGCCGCAAACTGGCTGACCATTCGTTTAGGGAGAACGACCCTGGTACACGTCCTCGTCCGCGACAACAATGTCGACCAGGCCCTGCGCGCGCTGAAGAAGAAGATGCAGCGCGAGGGCGTCTTTCGCGAGATGAAGCTGCGCAATTTCTACGAGAAGCCCTCGGTAAAGCGCGCGCGCGAGAAGGCCGAGGCGGTGCGCCGGGCCCGCAAGCTGGCCCGCAAGCGGGCACAGCGCGAGGGACTTCTGTAGCTCCGCGTCACCCGCCGGACCGGTTCCGGCCACCCGCAATCCCCGATCATTACAGCGTCCGGTCCGCTGCCGCCAGGCAGCGGAGCCATTGTCATGCATGCACGGCCGGCATCACAAGAATTCGTTAATCGGGATTATGGTTAATTATGATTAACTGACGATTCGGTGTCGGCCGACGAGCACCGCTGGGAACAGACCCGGTCGCCGTTCTGCCGGGCGACACCATGACGTGACGGACGCGCGCCGCGACGCCGGCGAAGGATCATCGAGCATGAGGGCAGACCGCATGCCGTTGTTGCAGAACCGCGTATCCGCTTCGCTGGGCGAGGTCGCGACATCGTCCGAGGCGAAGCTTCTGCTGATGTTTTTCGCGATCAGCTGCGCCGCCCTGGCCGTCGCGTGGACCGGCATGCGCGTGGTCGTCACCCAGGCCATCGAGGACGAGGCCCGGATCGCGGCGACGCATTGGACCCGGGTGTTCGAGACCGAGCTGGCCTATCACGGCGTCGACCTGACGCGGCTGCTGTCGGGCCGGCAGCCGCTGCCGGCCGACACGCATTTCCTCGACATCTCGAAAAGCATCGAAAGCGTCTTCCGCTACCGGGTTCTGGACGCCGACGGCGTGATCCGGGCCGGCGGCGACCCGGCCGACATCGGCGGCCGCGTTACCGCGCCCGGCTTCGAGGCCGTGGTGATGTCCGGACAGCCCCATGCCGAGACCGACCGGCAGCGGAATTTCGGTCCCGAACGCCGGCTGGTCAGCCAGGTCCATGTGCCGTTCCTGCGCGACGGGCGCGTGATCGGCGCGGCCGAGGTCGATGTCGACATGACGGACCGGGCCGACGCCGTCGAAGGACTGGGGAACACGGTGCTGGCCGGCCTCGCGTCCCTGCTGGCGGTTATCGGGGTGCTGAAGGGCCTCTGTGCCTGGCGCAGCCTGCGCCAGCGCCGCCGCACCGAGGCGGCGCTGCTGCGGGCGAAGATCAAGGCCGAGATGGCCAACCAGGCGAAATCGGAATTCCTGGCCAGCATGAGCCATGAGCTGCGAACGCCGCTGAACTCGATCATCGGCTTTTCGGAGATCATCGCCACCAAGGGCATGGGACCGGTGGGGAATTCACGCTACGTGGAATATGCCGGTCATATCCACGAGTCCGGCCAGTTCCTGCTGGAACTGGTGAACGACATCCTGGACCTGTCGAAAATCGCGGCCGGCAAGGCGGCCCTGCGCGAGCAGGAACTGGATATCGAGACCCTGGTCGGCACCTGCATGGTCATGGTGCAGCAGGCGGCAACGAACGGCGGCGTCACCCTGGTAAGCCGGCTGGGCGCGGCGACGCTGCGCGGCGACGAACTGAAGGTGCGTCAGATCGTGATCAACCTGCTGGCGAACGCGGTCCGCTTCACGCCGGCCGGCGGCACCGTCACGGTCACGGCGGCACCGGACGAGACCGGCGGCCTGACGCTGTCGATCGCCGATACCGGCATCGGCATCGCGCGCAAGGACATGGCGAAGGTCCTGGAACCGTTCGGCCAGGCCAACAACGCGCCCGCGGTGACGCCCAGCGGGACCGGCCTCGGCCTGCCGCTGGCGAAGGCGTTCGCGGAACTGCACGATGCCGCGTTCGCGCTGGAAAGCGATATCGGCGTCGGCACGACGGTGACGGTCAGGTTCCCCGCGGCGCGGCTGATCGCCGCCGACCCGGCGGCCAGCGCGCCGCGGGAACGCACCGAAGCGGGTTAGCAGGCTGCTGAAGAAGCCGCGATATCGGCGCCAACATGCTTCGAGACGACGCTTCGCGTCTCCTCAGAGCGTGTGAATGAATTACTCACGACCCAAAAAAACCCGTCATGCTGGCGCAGGCCAGCATCCAGCGGCATCGCAACCCGTTGAAAAACAACAAACGTGGATCCTGGCCTTCGCCAGGATGACAACCT
>JANQKO010000199.1 GCA_028281075.1 Alphaproteobacteria bacterium
GCCCGCAGGCGACCGGCGACCGCGCCCTCGATCATCGCCAGCAGGTCCCCGATCGGACCGTCGTGCCGTCGCGTCGTCAGGTCGGCCGTCTGGTGCCCGCGCCGCGTCGTCGAATGGTTCGGCTCGAAGCGCAGGCTGGAATGCGTTTCGAGCGCGCCGATCAGCGCCGCGTGAAACGCCGCCCGATCGGCATAGCCCGGCGGCGGATCGAGTGTCCGGACAGCCAGCAGCCGGTCGAAATCGAGCAGCCGGCCGGCGGCCAGCCGGTCGCCGGTCTCGTTCAGCAGCATGGCCTCGTTGGCAAGCGCCCGCATGCCGGCCGGATCGACCCGCCGATGCGCCCGGCAGGCCTGCATGGCGCCGTCGATATCGCCCTTCTGCATCAGCGCGTTGGTCAGGCCGTTGTAGCTCTCGCCCAGATCCGGCCGGCCGGCGATCGACTGCCGGTACATGGCGATGGCCTCGTCGAGCGCGCCCAGTTCCTGCAGCACGTTGGCCAGGTTTTTCATGATCTGCGGGTCGGGCCGGGCCGCCAGCGCCTGGCGATAGGCCGCCGCGGCGTCGTCCAGCGCCCCTTGCTCGCGCAGCACGTTGGCCAGATTGGCCCGCGCCTCGACATAGTCCGGGGCCAGCGCCAGAACCCGGCGGTAGAGATCCGCCGCCTCGTCCATCCGTTCCCGCTGTCGGGCGATGCTGGCCAGCGTGAACATGGCCGACAGGCTGTTGGGGTCGACCTCGAGCGCGCGCCGGCAGGCGGTCTCGGCCGCATCCGCCCGGCCCTGGGCCAGCAGCACGGTGGCGTAATTCGCCTGCGCGTCGGCGAAGCCGGGATGCGCGGTCACGGCCTCGCCCAGCATGGCGAGCGCGGCCGCCGCGTCGCCGGACTGGAACGCGGCCATGCCGCCCAGGTTCAGCGCGTCGCGGTTGTCGGGCCGGTCCGCCAGCACCGCGCGATAAAGCGCCAGCGCCTCGCCGAGCCGGCCGGCCCGATGGTGCGCGACCGCCTGTTGCAGCCGCTCGAATATCGTCTGATCGCTGGACGTCCCCGCCGTCATTCCGGCACCCGATTATCGTCTCGCGTCGGCCGCGATACCGGCCGATACCGTCATGCAAAAAGAGCGCAGGCGGCGGCGAAAGGCAATCCCGCAGGCAGGCGCGGCGACAATTCGCTACAACGCGACGGGCGCGTATGGCGCCTGGTCCGGCCGGCCGGCGGCAAATCGCCAAAGCGGCGCGCGCGGTTCGGCCGCGAGCGTGTCGGGCGGCGCCGGCAGGGCGATCAGCGAACTCGACGTCGTGGCGAAGCCCCAATCGGTGCCGATCGACATGGCCGCGGCCGGACCGTCGGCCGGATCGAACGCGGTATCGGCCAGAACCCGCCGCCAGGCCCGCCAGTCGTCCGCCTCGGGCACCGGCGCGGCGGCGGCCTCGAACCGCGGCAGGTAGCGGCGGGTGCGCGGACATGACGGGTCGTTGCGGTCGCGCGCCGTCAGCATGCTGAGCCCGGGCGGCAGCGGCATCACCTCGATGCCGGCCGCGCCATCGGCGTTGCGCAGCCAGAAGGCGGCCGTGGCGTCGGCGATGACGAGGTTGAAGCCGCGATAGGCGTCCGGATTGAGATCGGCGAGCGCCCAGGCCGCCGCCGAGGCCTCGGCATGGTCGAGCGCCTCGAGCACGAGCTCGCCGCGGCTGCGCTTGCCCGATTGCGGCCCCAGGCTGCCGCTGCGGTTGAGGATCGCCGCCAGCACGCCATGATCGTTGAGGCCGAGCCAAGTGCCGCCCGCCATGGCATCCCTGCCGGCGGTCACCTCGGGCCGGTCCGGCCAATGCCGCGCCGGCGGCAGCCAGGGCCGATCGGACATCTCGTCACGGTTGGCGGCGAACAGAACCGGCCAAGCGTGATCCGGGCGACGCAGAAGAACGGCGGTACACATGGCCTCAGGCGCGCAAGGCCGCCAACCCGTCCCAGTCGAAGGCGACGCCATGCCCGGGCCTGTCCCCGGCCGTGGCATAGCCGTCGACGATCGCCAACGGCTCGGCGATGAACCGTTCCAGCCCGAAGCCGTGCACTTCCAGGAACGACGCGTTCGGCACCGCGGCCAGCAGATGCACGTGCAGGTCATGCACGCCGTGCGAGGTGACCGGCAGGTTATGCGCCTCGGCCAGATGCGCGACCTTCATCCACGGCGTGATGCCGCCGCAATTCGAGACGTCGGGCTCGGGGAAATCGACGCCGCCGGCCGAAATCATCTGCAGGAACTCGTGCAGCGTGCGGAAATTCTCGCCCGTGGCCACCGGCAGCGGCGCTTCCCGCGCGATGCGCACATGCCCCGGCACGTCGTCGGGAATGGTCGGTTCCTCCAGCCAGAAGACGTCATGCTCGGCCAGCGCGCGCGACGCGCGGATCGCCTCGTCGACCCGCCAGCGCATGTTGGCGTCGACCAGTAGCGGGATGTCCGGTCCGAGCCGTTCGCGCATGGCCGCGACCCGCGCCACGTCCTCGTGCAGGCGCGGCCGCCCGACCTTCATCTTGATGGCGCGGAATCCGCGGGCGATATTGTCGTCGGTCTGCCGCAGCAGCGCGTCCAGCGTGAACTGCAGGTCGATGCCGCCGGCATAGGCCCTGACCCGGGGATCGTGGCCGCCGAGCAGGCGCCAGAGCGGCGTGCCCAGCCGGCGCGCCTTCAGGTCCCAGAGGGCGATGTCGACGGCGGCCATGGCGAAGCTGCCGGCGCCGCCGCGCCCGGCATAGTGCATGCCCCACCACATGCGCTGCCAGAGCGCCTCGACGCGGTCGGCGTCCTGGCCCAGCAGCAGCGGCCCGAGATCGCCCGCGACCAGCCGGTGAACCGCCGCCGCGCCCGGTCCGACCGTATAGGTATAGCCGGTCCCGGTGGCGCCGTCGGCGTCGCGCAGGCGCACGGTGACAAGGTCGAAGAAGGGGATGTCGCCGTGCGTCGAATCCGACAGCACCACCGGCAACGGGATCCGGTAATGGTCGGCCGCGATATCCGCGAGCGTGGTGGTTGTCATCCAGTCGCCTTTTCTCTGGGGAAGGTTTCTTGCCGGCCGCGCGGCCTGGTCGCCCGGCCGCCTAGTCGCTGAACATGCCGATGCTGAAAACCAGGAACTCGAAGACCTCGTTGTCCGGCACCCGCCAGCCGACGAAGACCCCGGTCTTGCGGGTCTGGTCGTTCGGCGCGAACTCGCGCGCGCCACTGGTCACGTACCAGCCCTGGGCGTCCGGCAGCCCGATCACGCTGGTCGTGAAATCGCCGTGCGAGGGCTCCGGATTGTCACCGATATAATAGGTCGGCACCCAGTCGTCGGAACTGGCGAACAGCGGCTTGAACTGCAGCTCGAACCGCATCTTGCGCCAGACCGTCTGGTCCCGGATCAGCAGGTGCACGTCGTGGCTCTTGGTCAGGCTGATCAGCGAGGTCCCGCTCTCGGTGCGCAGGTGCAGCCCGGCCTCCGTCAGCGTCTGGGTGACGCCGTCGCTATAGACCTCCCAGCCTTCCATATGCATGCAGGCAAACGGGGTCACGTTGAACGCCGAATTCACCTTCGCGCGTGCGCGTCCCAGCATGCCGCACCCTCTTCAGCCGACCATCCCCGTTCCGGTCACCCGCCGGCCGGCGCCATCCTCGGAAGCCGTGACGGAAACGATACTAGAGCAATTTCCGCCCACGCGGAATCCGACGCCGGGACGGCGCCGGACGAACGAAAGATGCGCTAAACAAGCACGCGTGCGGGGTCAGGGCAAGCCTTGCCGGCAGGCCCCGGGACAGAGACGACGCCCCGCCGTCAGCGGACGAGCTCCCGCCGCATGCCGTGATAGACCCGCGTCGGCGGCGACCTGAATTCGACCTCGACCCACCGCGAGGCGCCGCCGTCGCGGTTCTGCAGGCGCCAGGTATCGCCGGTTTCACGGTCGAGCAGCAGCACGCCGCCGTCCGCCGTGACGATCTGGTAGCGCGGCGCTTCGGATACCTGCAGAAGCGAGGTCTCCTGCGCGGCAAGCGGCGCCGCCACGCCCAAACCGGCCGTCAAGGCGACGACCGCAAACAACCCGGATCTCATCATGCCGTTGTCCTCACTGCCCTGTAAGGACGATTTTGCGCAAAGTTTAAATGATTTTAAAGAAATTATTTATCGTTAACCAAAAATTAACCATAAATCGAGTTTTTATACTTAACAAAAATCGCTAAAATCCCAAATAATGAATCTTATGCAGAAACCCCATGGACGATTGTAGTAATGGCCATGATGTTTCCACCTCGACATGCGGTGATTTTGATCTAATTCCGAAACTATGAAAATAATTTACATCGACAACATGCCATCTTGGGGTCAATATCGACGCCATGGGGGCGCTGGCAATTGGGGCGACGTATGCGCAGAGCCCTAGCGGTCTGCGAGACGACGATGGCACGGTCCCGCCGCCTGGTGCTGCAGGGCCACGGTGACGAAGCGGCCAGGACCGCGTCCCGGATCTATGACTGCCGCGGCCGCAACTCGCTGAGATGCCCGCGGGCACGGATCTGCGCCAAGCAGTTTCCGGCGCCGCCGCGGACGCCGGTCCCGAAACCGGGCGAACCACGGCTTCTGACCACGGACACGCAAGCGCAGAACATCACCGTCAACGGCCATCGCATCCGGCATGGCGTCACCAGGATCGAGACGGCGACGGACGAGCGCGGCAACCAGATCGTGCTGCGCACGCTGGACCTGGATCTCGCCCGCGGCTACGAGGATTCAGGCATGCGGACGTTTCTGGCCATGTACGAGCAGAAACGGCGGCCGACCCTGGACGATATCAGCGTCGATACGCTGGCGCGGCATTCCTGGCTGCCCTGGCTTTACCGGATGGACTTCGCGGACCCGAACGATCCCCGTTTCCTGCATTGCGGCGACGGCATCGTCGCCTGTTTCGGCGCCGACCATACCGGCCGCACGCTCGGCAGTCTCGGCAGCGACAGCCACCGCCGGATCCTCGGCAGCGTCGTCCACGCCGTCCGGCAGGAAGCCCGGCCGCATTATGGCTGCGTCACGCGGGTGCTGAACCTGCCGGGGGTCATTCCCAGCCTGAGCTACCGGCGCCTGGAGGTGCCGATCTTCGACGGACCGGCGGTCACCGGTTCACTGATCTATTTCTCGCCCGAGTGCTGACAGGTCGTCGGCGAGCTGCGCCAGCATGTCGGCGCGGCCGATGGCGTTGCAATAGACGTCGTATTCGAGGCCAAGCGGCTCGAACAGGCCGGTCGAGAACAACGTCGTGCTGGTATAGCCGTAGACGCGCCGCTGCACGCCGTTGTCGGCCATGGCGCGGTCGACTAGGCCGGTGCACCAGTCGACCCGCCAGTCGCGCAGGGCCATGGCGCGGGGAATGCGGGTCAGGTACCAGGTCAGGCGGTGGCCGGAAAAATCGTTGCCGCGCCACGGTGGCCGGACCACGGCCGCGCCGCCATGGCCGACGCGCCCACGGATCGGCGGCATCGTGGCATCGTCGACGAAACCGCCGAGCGGCGTCGGCGGCCCGGCGTCCGGACCGCCCCAGAGCAGGCCGTCGCGCAGAAGCCGCTTGTAGTCGTCACAGACGTCGAGCCGCTGGCAGGTCCAGGCGATGGTCTCGTCGCCGACCTGCAGCCGGAACCAGCGCCCGACGAGCGCCCCCGGCGGATGCCGGCGGGGATCGAAGCCGGGATAGATGAACCGCGCGACGTCGCGGTAGCGTTCCGCCGTCTCGAGCCAGCGCCAGAGGTCGCCGTCGACGGCGACCACGATGTCATGCCGGGCAAGGACCCGATCGGCCAGTGCCAGAAAGGTCTCGATCCGGTCCAGGTCGCCGTCTGTCAGATTGTCCGCCACACTCCCTTCGCCATGTCCCGACCTCGCGGCCCGTCGCCGGGCTAGTGTCTGGTCGCCTCCAGCTCGGTCACGTCGTCGACCACCGCCAGGTTGGCCACTTCGATCAGATGCGCCACCAGCTTGAAATCCGCCTTAAGCGCGGCTTCGCGCAGCGCGGATAACGCCGCCTGCAGTTCACGCGCGGTCAACGAACGCTCGACAGCGTCCATGCCGCCCCCCACCGCGTTTTCCATCGTACGTCTCCTATCGTCCTACATTTCCGACATCTGTCACCGACATTGCCTTTAAGGAATGTTGGCGCTAATTGGGGTCCACGCCTAGCCTGTCTTACGACGTACGGCATTTGACGTACACGGGACGGCGTGATTCAAGCGTTATTCCCGGCTGGGGTGAATATCGGCGGCCAGTGCGAGGCGTATAAGTTCCGGCGTGCTCTTCGCCTGCATCTTACGGCTGATGCGTGACAGGTATACTTCGACCGTTCGGTGACTGATACCCAGACGGGCGGCGATCTCCTTGCGCCGGGCGCCGCTGACGAGGTGGCGCAGAACTTCCACCTCGCGGTCGGACAGCGACAGGAACCGGTCCGCGGCGATCGAGTCGCGGCTGCGGTGCGCGGCCGGCGGCTGCGACTCGCGCCGGCCCTGCTCCAGGCTGTCCAGCAGGATCGCCGGCGAGGCCGGGCGCTCGACATAATCGTAGGCACCGGCCCGCAGGGCGCGGACCGCCAGGCGGACCTCGTTCGGGCCAAGCAGCACCGTCGGCCGCACGGACACGCCACTGCCGCGCAGGTGGTCGAGGACCGCGAACCCGTCCATGTCCGGCAGGTCCGCGTCAATCAGCAACCCCGAGACCGCGCCGATATCGGCGACATCGAGAAAGTCCCAGGCGCTGAGGTAGCTGGTGGCCGAATAGCCGTTCTCCTCCAGCAGCGCGGAGAGCGATTCGGCGTCCCGGCGACTGCCGACGACGATCGCGATCTGTCTCGAGTCCGGTCTACAACTGCCTGCCGCCATCGCCTCACCGCCGAGCGCGCGGGATTTTCGTCTTCCGCCGGCGCCGGCCAATCTTCCCGCGCCAGGCCCTAAACCGCATCGCTTATACTAGCGCCTGTTGGCGCGCCGCGTCAGAGTCCGTTTGACAGGTGCGTTGCCGGCCCGCTCCCCCCCCCCGCCACCCAACCAG
>JANQKO010000155.1 GCA_028281075.1 Alphaproteobacteria bacterium
TTGGGCAGCAGCTTGAGATGGACCTCGACGCGGTTATGCGCGTTCAGCTTGGCCGCGTGCGCGGCGCCGAGGAAGGCGAACCAGACGAAGGCGAAGCGCGACAGTTCCTCGATCCAGGGCAGGCCCCAGCCGAAGACGGTGCGCAGGACGACCTGCACGAACAGCAGGGTGACGAACAGTGTCAGCAGTAATCGACAGACATAATCCTCGATATTGTTCAGAAACCGCATGCGCCGCCTCCCCCGGTGGCGTGGCGGCACGGCGCGGAGGCCGTGCCGCCCGTCGCTGCCTTATTGCTTGCCCAGCTCCTTCATCACGGAGTCGACGAAATCCTTGCCGCCGACCTCGTCATAGAATTGCGGCCAGACCTTCGACTTGGCGATCTGGATCCACTGGTCCTCGTCCTGCAGCATATGCACCGCGACGCCGCCGCGGATCATGCCCTGCTTGGCCTTGTCGGCCTCTTCGAGCTGGAACATCAGCGAGAAGAGCTGGGCTTCCAGGCCGGCACGCTCGATCATCCGCCGCTCGTCCTCGGAATACTTGGAGAAGCTCCGGAGGCCGGTGACCAGCGGCTGCAGCGAGTAGTTGTAGTGCACTTCCGTGACGTGCTTCTGCACCTCGTGGAACTTCATCGTGTAGTTCACGATGTAGGGATTGTCCTGACCGTCGATCACGCCCTGCTGCAGCGCCGTGAACACCTCGGGCCAGGCCATGGCGATGGGCGAGGCGCCCCAGGCTTCGTAGGTCGCCAGCATGATCTTGTTCTGCGGCACGCGCACCTTCATGCCGCGGATCTCGTCGAGCTTGGTGACCGGACGCACCGAGTTGGTCAGATAACGGAAGTTGGAATAGGTCCAGCTCACGATATGCAGGCCGGCCTTGTTGGCGATCTCGTTCCACTTGTTGCCGAGATGGCCGGTGGTCAGCTTCACGGCGTCGCTGGTGTTCTCGATCATGTACGGCATGGTCAGGGCGCCGAGCTCCTTGGCGAACGGCGTCACGTTGCCGATGCCGACCAGCGCGAAATCGAGCGAGCCCATGCGGGCGTTCTGCAGCATCTCGGTTTCCGCGCCGAGCGCGCCACCGGGGAAGAGCTGCACCTGCATCTTGCCGCCGGAATAGCCCTCGACAAGTTCCTTGAAGCGCTTGGCCAGCGCGCCCTGGTCGGATTCGAGCGGGTCGCCCATGCCGACCTTGAGTGTTTTCGCCTCGACCACGCTTGTACCGGTAATGGCCAACGATACGACCGTGGCCATCAGCAACAGCTTACGCATCATCATTGTCTGCCTCCCTGGCTGCTATGCGTGGGTAGGTGGTGTCTAGAGGTCGGCCATGACCTCCGCGACGATGTCGACGATCAGGCGGCAGTCATCCGTGCTGAACGTCAACGGCACCCTCATGTCGCAGGTGGTCGACAGCACCGCGAGCGTGCGCGGCAACTCCGCCGGCGGGTTGAGATACCGCCAGCTATCGAACCTGCTCGTGAAGGCCTTCGGTTCGGGGTCGCCGAACCATTTGACCTCGACGCCGCGCGTGGCGCAGCGTTCGAGGAACTCAGGAATGCCGTCGGCGCCCAGCGCCTCGGGCCGGAACTGGATCGAGCTGCCGACATAGTCCTCGGCCGGCGCGCGCTGGGGCAGGTGAATGCTGTTGATCTGCCGCAGCCCCTGCTCCAGCACCCGGTAGCGGGCGTTCCAGCGCGCGCGGTTCTCGTCGAGCCGGCGCAGTTGCGGCCGCAGGATCGCCGCCCGCAAGTTGTCCATGCGGCCGCTATAGTTCGGCGTTTCCAGGCGGATACCCCGGAAGACGTCCTCGTCGGGCACCGCGCCATGGCGGCCGTAGAGCATGTAGGAACCGGAATGCACCACCGCGCGCGCCGCGATCTCGGCGTCGCTGGTGGTCAGCAACCCGCCTTCGCCCGAATTCAGGTGCTTGTAGGTTTGCGTGCTGAAGCAGGCGACCTTGCCGAAATTGCCCGACGGCACGCCGTTCCAGCGCGCGCCCATGGTATGGGCGCAGTCCTCGATCAGCGTCACGCCGAACGTGTCGCAGACGCGGACGATGGCGTCCATGTCGGCGATGTGGCCGCGCATGTGCGACAGCATCAGGAACCGCGCGCCGCTGGCCGCCGCCTTGGTGGCGAGATCGTCCAGGTCGATATGCCAGTCGGCGTCGATCTCGACGAATACCGGCCGGCCGCCGGCATTGTGGATCGCGCCCGGCACCGGCGCAAGCGTATAGGCGTTCGCCAGCACCGGCTCGCCCGGCTCCAGGCCGGCGGCGCGCAGCGCGACATGCAGGGCGTAGCCGCCCGACGCGCAGGCGACGCAATAGTCGCTGCCCTGGTAGGCGGCGTATTCCCGCTCCAGCGCCGCGGCTTCCGATTCCTCGCCCGGCTCGGTGTTGTAGCGGTGCAGCCGCCCGGACTGCATGACGGCGACGGCGCGCGCGATCGCCGCCTCGGGGACCGGCTCCTGCTGGGTGAAGGATTTCGTGAAGGTCTTCACGTCGCCGTCTCAGTCGTAGCGCTTCTGGTCGTAGACGTCGAAGGCCCAGTTCTCGCCGGGGAAGAACTTGCGCAGCCGCCAGTCGCAGGCCCGCGCGTGCCCCTCCATGCCCTCGACGCGCGAGATCCGCGAGCCGACGGCGCTGAAGATCTTGTTCGCCGCTTCGTCGAGCTGCTGGTAGGTCAGCACCTTCATGAACTTGTGCACGTTCAGGCCGCCGGAATAGCGACCGGCCCGCCGGGTCGGCAGGATATGGTTGGTGCCGGCGCACTTGTCGCCGTGGGTCACGGTCGAGCCTTCGCCCAGGAACAGCGAGCCGTAATTGCCGAGATTGTCGCGCCACCAGTCCAGGTCCGCGGCCAGCACCTGCAGGTGCTCGCAGGCATAGCGGTCGCTGACCTCGACGACCTCGTCGCGGCTGTCGCACAGGATGATCTCGCCATGGTCACGCCAGGCCGTCCGCACGACGTCGGCGTTCGGCATGTCGTCGGCGACCAGCGGGACGGTCTCCAGCACCTTCTCGGCCAGCGCCCGCGAGGTCGTGAACAGCCAGACCGGGGAGGTCGGCCCGTGCTCGGCCTGCGATACCAGATCGACGGCGATGGTCATCGGATCGGCGCCGTCGTCGGCGATGATGGCCGACTCGGTCGGACCGGCGAACACGTCGATGCCGACCCGGCCGAACAGGATGCGCTTGGCCTCGGCGACATAGGCGTTGCCGGGCCCGACCAGGATATCGGCCTCGCGGCAGCCGAACAGGCCGAAGGCCATGGTCGCCACCGCGTGCACGCCGCCCATCTCCAGGATCGTGTCGGCGCCGGACAGCGACATGGCGAAGGCGACGGCCGCGTTGACCGACTCGCCGCGTGGCGGCGAGCAGGCGGTGATCGCGGGCACGCCGGCGACCTTGGCCGTGGCGACGCTCATGATCGCCGAGGCCGCGTGCGCGTAGCGCCCGCCCGGCACGTAGCAGCCGGCGGCGTCCACCGGCGCCACCCGCTGGCCCAGGCGCACGCCGGGCTCGGTCTCGATCTCGAACGCCCGCAGGCTGTCGCGCTGGGCCTCGGCGAAGCGCGTGACCTGCCGGTGGGCGAAGCCGATATCGTCCTTGACCTGGTCCGGGACGCTGTCGATCAGGGCCCGGCGCTTGCCGTCGGAGAGGATGAACTCGCCGTGCCAGTCGTCGAACCGGGCCGCGTATTCGACGACGGCGTCCTCGCGGCGGCGCTCGATATCGGCCAGCATGCCCTCGACCGTCTCGCGGACCCGGCGGTCCTCGGTGGCCGGGTCGGCCGCCGCTTTCTTGATGTGCTGCATCGTCCCGTCCCCGTCGGCGTCATCCCGCTCAGGCCACGTAGCCCGGCAGGTCGAACGCGTTCGGATAGCCGAACAGCGCCGCCGCGCCGCCGGTATGGATGAACACGACGTCGGAGTCCTTTTCGAAATAGCCTCGTTCGATCTGATCGATCAGGCCGGCCATGCCCTTGCCGGAATAGACCGGGTCCAGCAGGATGCCCTCGGTCTCGGCCAGCAGCTTCACGGCCGCCACCATGCCCGCGGTCGGAATGCCGTAGCCCTGGCCGACATAGTCGCAGTTCGCGACCACGTCCGACCGCTCGACGACGCCGTCCAGGCCCATCCGCTCGGCGGTCGCCCGGGCCAGCGCGAACACGTTCTCTTCCTGTTGCGGCTTCGGTGCCCGGACGCCGATGCCCAGCACCGGAATGCCGGCATTGATCGCCTTCAGGCCGGTGACCAGGCCGGCCTGGGTGCCGGCACTGCCGGTCGCGTGCACGACATGGCCGATGTCGAGGCCCTGCTCGCCGGCCTGATAGGTCAGCTCCAGCGCCGCGTTGACGTAGCCCAGCGCGCCGATCGGATTCGAGCCGCCGCCGGGAATGACGTAGGGCGTCCTGCCCTCGGCCGTGAGCGTCTCGGCCAGCGCCGCCATCTCGACATTCATGTCGGCGCCGCCGGGCCGTTTCGAGACGCTGGCGCCGTGCAGCCGGTCCAGCAGGACATTGCCGTTCAGCGTGTACTCGGCGTCGTCGTAGCCGGTGCGGTCCTCCAGCAGGATATGGCAGGCGAGGCCCAGCTTGGCCGCGATGGCGGCGGTCTGCCGGGCGTGGTTCGATTGCGTCGCGCCCTGGGTGACGATGGTGTCGGCCTTCCGCGCCAAGGCATCGGCCATCAGGTATTCCAGCTTGCGGGTCTTGTTGCCGCCGGTCGACAGGCCGGTGCAGTCGTCGCGCTTGATCCAGAGCCGTGGCCCACCCAGCCGCTCGCTCAGCCGCCGCATCGGCTCGAGCGGGGTCGGAAAGTGTCCGAAACGCAGCCGGGGAAACCTGGCCAGGTTCATGATTATTCTCCCTGCGCATGATGGTGCCGTTCCGGCCTTGAACTGGCCGGCCGACCGGATCGGGTCCGATCGATCATAACGTCTTTATCATCAAATTCTTTCTAGATTTGCGGCAAGTAAAGCGCGGATTTCGATCACCATCCAATGCCAAATCTATTCTTTATTATAATTATTTTGCATGATCGGGGCGGGGCGCGGAGGCCGGCGATGGAACTGAAATGGCTCGAGGATTTCCTGGTCCTGATGGAGACCCGCAGCTTCTCGGCCGCCGCGGCGCGGCGCCATGTCAGCCAGCCGGCCTTCTCGCGCCGGATCCAGGCGCTGGAGACCTGGCTGGGCGCGACGCTGGTGGACCGGACCTACAAGCCGCTCAGGCCGACCGCTGTGGCGGTCGAGAACGAGGCCGAGTTCCGGCATCTCGTCGCCTCGCTCTACGAGCTGCGCAGCCGGCTGAGGGCCGAGCAGAGCGGTGAGTTCCGGGTCACGCTGGCGGTCCAGCACAGCCTGTCGACCTATTACCTGCCGTCGCTGATCGACGGCCTGGAACGGCGCGGCTTCGACCAGACCTACCGGGTGCGCTCGGCCAACAAGAACGACTGCGTGGTGATGTTCCTGCGCGGCGAGGCGGACTTCCTGATGTGCTACGAGGCCGGCGACGCGCCGACCGAAATTTCGGCGACGACGGCGCGGCGCAAGCTGCTGGGCACCGAGCGGCTGATGCTGATCGGCGCGCCGGACGGCAGTGGCGGGTCCCGGTTCGGCGCCGACGAGGGCGCGCATCTGCCCCTGATCGGCTATCCGCAGGACAGCTTCTTCGGCGGCCTGCTGTGGCAGACGCGGATGCCCGAGATGATGCGGCGCTACCGTGTCGAGACGGTCTGCGTCTCCGCCTTCGCTTTCGGCATCCGGGAAATGGCGATCGGTGGCCTGGGCGCCGCCTGGCTGCCGCGGTCGCTGATCGCCGAGGACTTGGCCCAGGGCCGCCTGGCGCCGATCGACGGCGTCGCGCCGCCCTATGACATGCACATCGCCGTCTATGCCCCCCGCAACCCGGCGCGTCCCGGCATCGACCGGATCTGGAACGAGATCGACGGCGCCGCCGCGGCGGCCGTCTGACACGGCCGCGGCGGCGGCGCGGGCCGGTTACTTCCGCATGCTTTCGTAGGTGATCACGGCGATGCGCGCGCCCTGCGGGTCGACGATGGTCGCCATGCGGCCGACGCCCGGCGCGTCCATCGGTCCGTCGACGACCCGGGCGCCGGCGGCCGTGGCCTTGGCCAGGCAGGCATCGACGTCGGGAACCGTGACGTAGATCGTCCAGGCGCCGGTCTCGGACGGCATCGGCGCAAAGCCGCCGATCGGGCCGTCGCCGACCATGATGCCGGCGAAGCTCGATCCGTCCTGCATCGGCATGTCGGCGATGTTCCAGCCGATCACCTCGCTGTAGAACGCCTTCGCCGCGGCCGCGTCGGGACCGGAATGCTGAATCCATCCGGCGGCGCCGGGCGTAGTCATCTCGTTGGCCATGTCGTCCTCCATTCGATTGCTCTGGCATCAGGGTCGTGATGGACCAAGGACGATCGGCGGCGCGCAGATCCGACGCCGGCCGGTGTGATTTTCGCTGGCGCCGGGATGAGCACGGTGAAACGTCGACGGGGGCAGGGCGGGCCGTTACGAGATTCGCCGGGCTCCACCGGATGCCGCGTCGTTCCGGATCTCTTCCTCGCAGGCCGTGATCTTGCGGCGGAGATGCCGGCGCTCGGGCGCCGTCGTGTCGAGCGACAGGGCGCGCTGGTAGGCCGCGCCGGCGGCGCCGAAATCGCCGAGCTCGGTCAGGAACGCGGCCCGCGTGGTGTGGAACCACTTATAGGCGTCGAGCGCATCGGCCAGCGTCGCCAGCATGTCGAGCGCGGCCGCCGGGCCGTCGACCTTGGCGACGGCCACGGCGTGATTGAGCTTCACGACCGGTGTCGGCTCCAGCAGGTAGAGCGCGGCGTAGAGACGCTCGATCTCGCGCCAGTCGGTGTCGTCGGCGGCCGGCGCGGCGGCGTGCACGGCGGCGATCGCGGCCTGGATCTGGTAGGGGCCCGGCGCGGCATGGCGCAACGCCTTCTCCAGCAGGGCCCGGGCCTCGGTGGTCATGGCCCGGTCCCACGACGTCCGGTCCTGGTCGTCGAGCGGCACCAGCTCACCCACCGCGTCGAGCCGCGCCAGCCGGCGCGAATGCTGGAACAGGAACAGCGCCAGCAGGCCCATCAGCTCGCCGACGGCGGGAAACAGATCCAGCAGCAGCCGCGCCAGTCGGATCGCCTCCTCGCAGAGCGCGGTTCGGATCTGCGTCTCGCCGGTGCTTGCCGACCAGCCCTCGTTGAACAGCAGGTAGACCATCAGCGAGACGGTCCGGAGGCGCTTGTGCCGTTCGGCCAGGTCCGGCGTCTCGAACGGCACCTCGGCCCGCGTCGCCGTGCGCTTGGCCCGGGTCAGGCGCTGTTCCATGGCCTTCGGCTTGATCAGGAAGGCGCGCGCGATCTCCGCCACGCTCAGCCCGGCGACGATCCTGAGCGCCAGCGCCGACTGGTCCCGCGGCGCCAGGTCGGGATGGCAGCAGATGAACAGCAGCCGCAGCACGTCGTCGCGCAGACCGCCGGCGTCGAGGTCGGCGATGAGCGCGTCCTCGGCCGCCGGGGCCGGCGGTTCGGGCAAGCCGAGGTCGCGCGCCCGCGCGGCGCGGCGCAGGATATCGATCCCGGCGTTGCGGCCCACGGCCAGCAGCCAGGCGAACGGATCGTCGGGACGGCCCCGTTTCGGCCAGGCCTGCACCGCCCGCAGGCAGCTCACGGCGAAGGCCTCCTCGGCCAGCTCCAGGTCGCGGAACTGCCGGGTCAGGGCGGCGACCGCTTTCGGCCGGATCTCGGCGAAGCGCGCTTCCAGCCAGGCATCGCCCGCCGTCACGGCGGCGCCAGCAGGCCGCCGGCCCAGGCGACCGGCCGGATTTCGAGCGAATCGTGGCCCGTGCCCAGCTCGGCCGCCAGCGCCACCGCCTCGTCCAGGCTTTCGCAATCGACCACGTAGAAGCCGGCGAAACGCTCTTTCGTCTCGGCGAAGGGACCGTCGACCACCAGCGGCTTGCCGGCCGACTCCGATGCCGGCTTCAGCGTCACCGCGCTGCTGACCGGCATCAGCCGCGCGACGGCGAAGTCGCCGCGCGCCGCCAGCTTGGCCTGCAGATCGCCGTGGCGCCGCAGGATGGCCTCCTGCTCGTCCGGCGGCAGGCGGTCGAACACGCCTTCGGCGGCATAGATCAGGATCGAGTAGAGCACGGGGCACGTTCCTCCGAAATCGCCTTGTCACGGTCGCAAGGACGAACGACAGGTTACGTTTCCGACAGGGGCGCGCAAAGTGCCGCGCGCGACTGGCGTCCGCCGCGCGGTCAGGGCGCGGGGGCGAAGGCGAGGTGCGTCCAGGTCACGCCGGCCCGGCGGTTCGCCGGCTGAATCGACCCGCCCTGCCGCCGCAGCAGCGGGCGCAGGCCATGGGCGGCGGCGAGCGCCACGGTCTCGTCCGCCGTCACGGCGAACATGCGGCGGCCCTCGGGCACCGGTCCGTGGCGCAGCGACATGATGATCATGCCGTCCGGGGCCAGCAGGGACGCCAGCACCGGCATCCCGGTCCGGCGTTCGCCGGCGTCGAGATGCATCCAGACCGCGGTCAGCATGATGTGGTCGAACCGCTCGTCCCGCGCGATGACGCGGTCGAGCGCGGGCAGGCCGTCATCGATCCAGTCGATGGACGGCGCGGGATGCAGGGCCATCCCGGCCGCGCGCAGGGCGTCGGCGGGCTCGACCGCCACGACCCGATGGCCCCTCGCGGCAAACCATGCGGCGTCGCGTCCGGTGCCGGCGCCGACATCGAGCACCCGCGCGGGCCGGGTCGGCAGCAGGTGCAGCACGGCCGCATGCACGGCCTCGACGGCGAGGTCCTCGTAGGGCGCGATCAGCCGCGCGGCCGCCTCGTCATAGCCCGCCGTTCCGGCGACATCCCGCGCCATCCTACGATCGCGGCCAGAGGATCATCTGGGTGCAGCGGACATGGGCGATGGCCTTGCCCGACGCCTCGGCGGCCACCGTCGCGTCCCAGACCTGGGTCGTGCGGCCCCGATGCAGCGGCCGGGCGGTGCAGGTGACGGCACCGTCGCGCGCGGTGCCGACGAAGTTCGCGGCCAGGTCGACCGTGGTGAAACCGTCGGCGCCGTCCGGCAGGGCCGCGAGCGTGCCGTAGCCGCAGCAGGTATCGCCCAGGCTGACGACGGCGCCGGCATGCAGGAAGCCGTTCCAGGCGCCGTGCGCGCGCCGCACCGTGAACCGGCCGACCACCTCGTCGGCATCGACCTTGAGGAATTCCATCTCCAGTAGGCCCGGCAGATAGTCGGACCCGCGCGCGTTCCAGTCGGCCAGCGTCCGTGGCACGTCGATCTTCATGGCGGGAGCTCCCCAGGGCCGTCACTTTACCAGGACGTCTGGCATTTCCTGTCGAAATGGACAAGACGGACGTTCTTTCCCGGGCTGACATCGATGCGCGATGGCCGACCCTTCGAGACGCGCCCTGCCGGGCGCTCCTCAGGGTGAGGTGAGGGTTCGATATCGATCCCCAACCTCACCCTGAGAGCCTGTGAAAGAATCGCACCGCAGCCACCCAGGTTGTCATCCTGGCGAAGGCCAGGATCCACGTTTGTTGTTTTTCAACAGG
>JANQKO010000174.1 GCA_028281075.1 Alphaproteobacteria bacterium
CGCCTCGCCGACCTTGCGGTCCAGCTCGACGACGGCGCCGCGGCCCAGCTTCAGCAGCGAGCTGACCTGCATGGTCGACTTGCCCAGCACGGCCGAGACATTGACCGGGATGTCATAGACCGCGGCCAGGTCGTTGGCGGTTTTGACCTCGTCCTGCTGCTCCGTCTCGGCCAGGACCGCCGGCGTCTCGCCGTCGTCCGCGTCCGGTGCCTCGGCCGGGTCCAGCTCTTCGAGATTGAGATCGTCGTCGGCCATCAGGCTCTCCTATTCATCGGCCGCGGGCGGTGCCGCGGCCGGCTCGGCCGCCGGTACGTCCGGCAGGCCCGCCACGGCCGGCAGCGCGTCGCTGGCCAATGGGTCGTCGGGGTCGATGTCGTCTGCCGCCGCCGCCGTCTCGGCCACCGCCGCCGGCGCGGCCGCGTCCGGGGCCGCCGTGTCGGCGTCGCCGGCCGGTGGCGTCGCCGCGTCCGGCAGCGTCTCGGCCATCTCGGCCTGCAGGCCGAGATAGCGCTGAACGGCTTCGCCGGCCGCGTCGGTCAGCGTGGCCATGTCGCGCTCGGCACCGCCGTCGGGCCATTCGACCCGGCAGTCGCCGACCGCCATCCGGGGTTCGCCGATCAGCACGATCTTGCCGCCGAAGCCGGCCGAGGTCGAAAGCTGCGCGATACGCGCGTGCAGCGGCTCGACCAGGTCGTCGGCCACGCGAATGACGATACGCGGCTCGGCCTGCAGGCGCTCCAGGCATTCGCCGATCAGGGTCTCGATCTCGCCCAGCGGCTCGCGCGCCAGCAGTCCGGCGGCCAACCGGTCGGCGATGCTGAAGGCCAGGCGGGCGGCGTCGGTACGTATGTTGACGACGGCCCGCTCGTGCGCGCCGCCCAGATGGCCGATATGCTCGGCGATCCGTTCCAGGGCATCGGCGGCCGCCTTCTCGATTCCCTCCAGCGCGTGCCGCGTGCCCAGATCGAAGCCGGTCTTCTGCCCCTCGCCACGGGCCGCGGCCAGGTCGTCGTCGGTGTATTGCGGCTTCGGCTTCGCTCGTGCCTTGGCCGCCGCCGGCTCCTCGGCCGCGGTCGGGTCGAACTCGGTGTCGAACAGGAATTTCGCGTTCGTGGTCATGGCCGGGCGCTCAATAGATCAGCTCGTCGTCTTCTTTGTTGTCGGCCAGCATGATTTCGCCGCGCTCGGCCAGGTCCTTGGCGATGTTGACGATCTCCATCTGTGCCTCGTCGACGTCCTTCAGGCGCACCGGCCCCATGGCGTCCATGTCCTCGCGCAGGATCTTGGCGGCGCGTTCCGACATGTTCGAGAAGAACAGGTCGCGCAGGGCTTCCGAGGACCCCTTCAGGGCCAGGCCCAGCTTGTCCTTCTCGACGCCGCGCAGCAGCGTCTGCACGCCGCCCGGATCCAGCTTGATCAGGTCCTCGAAGGTGAACATCAGGGCCTTGATCTTCTCCGCCGAATCCCGGCTGCGTTCCTCCAGCGAGGTGATGAAGCGGCTTTCCGTCGCCCGGTCCAGGTTGTTGAAGATGTCGGCCATCATCTCGTGGGCGTCGCGCCGGTTGGTCCGGGCGAGGTTGCTCATGAACTCGACCCTGAGCGTCCGCTCGACCTTGTCCAGGATGTCCTTCTGCACCGACTCCATGCGCAGCATGCGGGTGATGACTTCCATGGCGAAGTCCTCGGGCAGCTCGGACAGCACGCGCGAGGCATGGTCGGGCCGGATCTTGGTCAGCACCACGGCCACGGTCTGCGGGTATTCGTTCTTCAGGTAGTTGGCCAGTACCGTTTCGTTCACGTTGCCCAGCTTGTCCCACATGGTGCGGCCGGCCGGACCGCGGATTTCCTCCATGATCAGTTCGACGCGGTCGTCGGGCAGGATCTTGGCCAGCAGCCGTTCGGTGTTGTTCATCGAGCCGACCAGCGAGCCGGTCGACGACATCTGGTTGACGAACTCCATGAACAACTGCTCGACCATGTTGGAATCGATCTGGCCGAGGTTGGACATGGCCAGCGTGATTTCCTTGATCTCGTCGTCGTCCATCAGCTGCCAGAGCTGCATGCCATGCTCCTCGCCGAGCGCGAGCATGATGACGGCGGCCTTTTCGGCGCCGGAAAGCTGCTGGTTGCGGGTGGCTGTGGGTGGCATCCCTGGAGTCCCCGATCAGGTTTCCTGGTACATCCAGGACCGGAAGACGGCGACGGCGTCCTCCGGGTGCTTGTCGACCAGCTCGCCGATCTTGCGGATCGACGATTCCTTGACCCGGCCCTCGATCTTGTCGAGATCGATCCCGGTGTCGTCCTCGTCGTCGCCGCCACCGCCACCACCGCCGCCGCCTTCGACCTGGGCCATCACCATGGCGCGGGCCTGCTCGGCCGACATCTCGCCCGACTCGATGGCGGCGATGATCTCGGGATTGGCCAGCATGGCCTTCTCGGCCTCGGCATGGGTGAGCTGCGCCTGTCCGCCGCCGGGGCCGGGGAGCTGCGGCGGCGCCGGTTCGGGCTCCGGCCGGAAGGCAGCCGCGATCAGCGGCCGCAGCACCAGCAGCATCGCCAGCAGGGCGACGATGACGAAGGCGGCGATCTCGCCGATGCGGAACAGGTCGCTCTTGTTCAGGCCGAGGAAACCCTCGTCCAGCGGCAGGCCGTCGAGATCGGCGTCGGGCCGGACGAACTGCATGGAGATGACCTCGACCACGTCGCCGCGCGCCTCGTCGAAGCCGATCGACGACCGGACCAGGGCGCCGATCTGGGTCAGCTCCTCATCGCTGCGCGGCTTGTAGGTCGCGGTTCCGTCCTCGGCCGTCTCGTAGGCGCCGTCGACCAGGACCGCGACGGACAGGCGGTTGACCGTTCCCGACTCCTGGACGCGGGTCTGGACGGTGCGCGAGATTTCGTAGTTGACCGTCTCCTCGATCCGCTCGGACTGACTGGCCGAGCTGTCGCCGGCGCCGGCGTCGTTATTGGCGGTCGGCAGGTTGTTGCCGACGGTGACGGTGCCGTCGGCGCTGGCCTCGTTGGAGCTCGCCGATTCCTCGACGGTCTGGGTCGAGCGCGCGACCTGGCTTTCGGGGTCGTAGGCCTCGGAGTTCGTGGTCACGCGGTCGAAGTTCATCACCGCCGAGACCTGCACCCGGACCTTGCCGGGGCCGACCGACTGTTCGACCAGGCCCTCGATCTGATGCTTCAGACGGTTCTCGTAGGCAAGCTGCAGGTCGGCCAGGCGACCGGCGCCGCCGGTCGCGCCCTCGTCCTCGCCGCGGGACAGCAGGTTGCCCTTGCCGTCGACGATGGACACCCGCGACGGCTGCAGGTCGGGTACGGCCGAGGAGATCAGGTGCTGGATCGCCTGGACCTGCGGCGCCCCCAGGCGCGAGCCGCCCCGCAGCTTCAGGATGATCGAGGCGCTCGGCTCGGGCTTGTCGCGGCTGAACAGCTCACGCCGCGGCAGCACCAGGTGGACGCGGGCGGCGGCGACCCGGTCGATGGTCTGGATCGTGCGCGCCAGCTCGCCTTCGAGCGCGCGCAGGTGGTTCAGGTTCTGGACGAAGCTGGTCGTGCCCAGGGAGTCGCTGCGATCGAACAGCTCGTAGCCCAGCGAGCCGCCGCTCGGCAGGCCTTCCTCGGCCATGTTCAGGCGCAGCCGCAGCACCTGTTCTTCCGGCACGTGCACGCTGCGGCCCTGATTCGAGAGCTCGTAGGGGATGTTCAGGGTTTCGAGCCGGCTGACGATGCTGCCGGCATCCTCGACCGTGAGGTCGGCGAACAGCAGGCTCATGCGCGGCGCCGCCAGCCGCGTCGACAGCATGACGAAGCCGGTGATCAGCAGCGCGCCGACCATGCCCATGACCAGCAGCTTGGCTGGACCAAGGGATCGCAATGTCGTGATAAGACCGTTCACGTCTGGAACTACCGCACGCTGGAGCCTGGCTGCCGACAAACGCGGACGACAATCGAACGGTCGCCCGCCTGCCTGTCCGCGCGGGGAAAATCTTGCCTAGTCGTCGTGAAAAACCGGTTAACGACGGGAAGATATTGCCCACCTCGCGGCGTCGGCTGTCGCGTTTTGGCCTTGCTTGCGGCGTTTGGATCGTGCGGCGCGCGGCGGCGTTTCGTGGCTACCGCGGGCCGGGACGGGCCGGTCGGTCCGGAACGGGTTAGTTGCCCGAGCGGCTGTCCTCGGCGTCCCGATAGAGCTGAACCCGCGTGGTCCGCAATCCGGGCAGGCCGAAATTGTCGATCGCGCGCTGCCAGGACAGGAACTCTTCCACCGACAGCTCGTAACGCGCGCAGGCATCCTCCAGGCTGATCAGGCCACCGCGCACGGCAGCGACGACCTGCGCCTTGCGCCGGATGACCCAACGCTTGGTGTTGGGCGGCGGCAGATCGTCGATCGTCAGCGGCTCCCCATGGGGACCGATAACGGATCGCGGCCCGTGGATATCGGTGTCCGTCATACTGTTGACCTGGAACTCATTCATATGTGATGGCCTGGAAGGTACGCGTTTCCGTTTAAGGAAAGGCTAAGCGACAGGGTTAAGAGGGGGCTAAGCGGACCCGGCCAAAACCGCGGAAAAGGCCGGGTCCGCGGCTCCGCTAGCGCTTGATCCGGATAAGCTCCTCCAGCATGTCGTCGGCCGTCGTGATGATCCGCGAACTGGCCGAGTAAGCCCGCTGGGTGGTGATCATGTTGGTGAACTCCTCGGCCAGGTCGACGGTCGATGCCTCCAGCGAGTTCGGGGCGATCTTGCCCGCCGTGCCGATCCCCGCTTCCTGCAGGTTGAACGGCCCCGACGTATCCGTGGAGATGAAGGCGTTGCCCTGTTTGTTTCCCAAGCCGTTCGGGTTCGGGAAGATGGCGACCGGCAGCTTGTAGATCTGCCGCTGGTTGCCGTTGTCGAACAAGGCCGTGACGATACCTTCCTCGTCGATCGAGACGCCCGCCAGGGCGCCGAACACGGCGCCGTCGACCGAGGTTTCGATCAGCTCCGAGGCCGACGCGAACTGGGTCAGGCCGTCGGTCGTGCCGACGGTGCCGTAGTCGAAGGTAACGGCCTGCGGCGTGGTGATGCCCAGGCCGGCGGCCCAGTTGATCGAGGCGCTGGACAGCGACGTCGGCACCGTCGCCAGGCTGCCGTTGGCGTTGAACGTCAGGTTGCCGGACGCGATCAGGCCGTTGGTGCCGGTGGTATCGGTCGACGGGCTGGAGATCACCTCGACCGACCAGGTGTTGGTCGCGGTCTTCAGGAACGCCATGCGTACGGTGCGGGCGCCGCCCTGGGAGTCGATCACCTCGATGCTGCGCTCGAAGTGGGGCGTCGTGGTGCCCGCCGCCATGTCGCCGACCGTGTAGCCGGTGGCGGCGGTCTGCGAGGCCTCGAGATTGGCTTTGACCGACGCCGTCGTCGTCGACATCGCCGAGCCGGTAATGGCGTTCAAGTTGATGGTCTGCAGGACCGTCAGGTCGCTGCGGTTGGTCGGGATGGCGCCGCTCGCGTCGATCGGCCAGCCCTGCAGGTAGAGGCCGGCGGCGTTGCGCAGGAAGCCGTTCTGGTCCGCCGTGAACGACCCGGCCCGGGTGTACATGTAGGTGCCGGTGGTCGCGGTCGGCTGGGCCAGCGTGTTGACGACGAAGAACCCGTTGCCCGAGATCGCCACGTCGGTCGGCGAAATCGAGGACTGCAGCAGCCCCTGCCGGTCGATCAGCGAGTTGGGTGCCGACTTCACGCCGCCCGGCGAATAGGCCGACGCCGACCGAGTCGCCGTGACCAGCGTCGAGAACTGGGCGCGCGTGGTCTTGTAGCCGACCGTATTCACGTTCGAGATGTTGTCGGCGATCATGCCGAGCGACTGGCTGTTCGCGGCCAGGCCCGAGACGCCCGAGAACATCGCGCCATAAATGCTCATCCTTAACTCCTTGGTTGCGCCGTCGGCCCGACAAGCCGGCGGCCAATGTCATGTCCCTGATGGTGTGCGTGCGTTCTGCCCGGGTCAGCCCTGGGCTGGCGGTTCAGTTACCTTGATCACGTTCGAGAGCTGGACCAGGCCTTCGCCGACCAGCAGCACCGGCACGCCCTCGATGGTCTGGACGCCGGTGACGCGACCGACGATCGAGGTGCCGACGTTGATCGACGCGCCGTCGGCGTCGACCGCGCTGACGTCGATCGTGTAGGTGCCGTCCGGCAGCGCCTGGCCCGAGCTGTCCTTGCCGTCCCAGACGAATTCGTGCACGCCGCTGCCGGTCTCGCCGGTCGTCGCGTAGACCAGCTTGCCGCCGGCGTCCGTGATCGTGATCGACGTGCGGTCGGCGTTGCCCTCCAGGCCGTATTTCCAGGTCGCCTTGCCGTCCGCCAGCAGGGTCGTGTTCGACAGCGCCTCGATGTCCTTGCCGATGTAGTTGACGGCGGCCGAGTTCTGCTCGGCCAGCATCAGGCCGAGGACGGATTCCAGGTTCTGGTTGGTGGCGATCGACTGCTCGACCTCGGTGAACTGGACGAGCTGCTCGGTGAACTGCGCTGAATCCATGGGATCCAGCGGGTCCTGGTTCTGCAACTGCGTCGTCAGCAAGGTCAGGAACGTGTCGAACGTGTCCGACAGGCCGGCGGCGGCGGCGCCCGCCTTGCTGCCGCTCGAAGCGCCGATGCTGCTGATGTCCACGTCTCGGTCTCCTCTAGACGCTGATATCCAATAGGCCGTCCGGCCGTGCCGCGCGCGCGGGCATGCCGGCGTCGATGTCGTCGGCTTCGCCCTCGCCGTCGGCGCCACCGCCGCGTCCGTCGGCGGCCTGCTGTCCGTCGGCGCCGTCATGGCGCAGCGAGAAGCTCAGGCCGCCGGAGCTGGTCTGCAGGCCGGCATCCTGAAGCGCGCGTTCCAGGCCGCGCTGGTCGCGCTGCAGCAGGTCCAGGGTCTCCTGCCGGTCGGCGGTGACGACGGCGATGACGCGGCCGTCATGACCGACGTCCATCCGGATGTCGACACGGCCGAGCTCGGCCGGGTGCAGCCGGACCTGGATCTGGTTGATCCCGTCCTGGGCGGCCCGGGCGATCTGTACCGCGACCTGCATGGTCGGCGTCTGCATGTTGGTGGCGGACCGTGCCGGCGATGCCGCGTTCGCCGTGGATTGGCTGCCACTTGCGGCATCCGTCGTCGTGGCGGCGCCGGGACCCGCCGTGGCCGTGGCACCGCCCGCGGCCGTCGCGTCGATGCCGGCGACCGCGCCGGCCTGCGCGGCCGCGCCGGCCGTCGGTGCCGACAGGTCGGCCTTGGCCAGGTTCCGCACCTGCGGCAGCTCGGCCTGGACGCCGCCGCCGCCATTGACGTTGCCATTGACGTTGCCGTTGACGTTGCCGTTGGCCGACGTCGCCGGCTGTCCGGTCGCGGCGTTGGCGCCGGCAAAGGCGGGCACGCCGGTCGTGGCGGTCTGGCCGCCGGTCGCGGCCGTCGCGGGTGCCGTTGGCCGGACCGGGTCGTCGCCGGACATGGCCGCCGCCGTGTCGGCGGTCGGGCCGGGGGCCGTCACGGCCGCCACCGCGGCGGGCCTGGCGCCGGTTCCGCGCGGCTGCTGCTCGGCGCCCGGCTTCTGCCCGCCGGCGGCCTTGCTGGCCG